>JALRAZ010000531.1 GCA_023257935.1 Verrucomicrobiota bacterium | reverse complement strand
CCTGGGGAGCAATGGTGCGGGTTCGTTGCGGCCCATGATCCGCGGTTTGTCCGGGCTCCGCGGTGCGACCTTGTTCAATGGCGCTCGGGTCGAAAGCCAAGCTTGGGGCGAATTTCACGGCATTTACCTTCCCGAAGAAGGAAAGCAAGAGCTATTGCCTAATTACCGTCTGGGAGAGGATCGAGGACGCCTCTATCGTATCTTACCCAATGGGGTGAATTCTGCTCCCAGGGTCCGCCTGGATCAACTCGATACCCAGGCCTTGGTGAATGCGCTTGCCACAGATAACGGCTGGGTAAGAGATAAGATTCACATGATGCTTGCTTGGCAAGCCGACCCCAAGCTTCCCAGCCTGCTTGAGACTTTTTTGGGCACAACCCATCACACCAAGGCCAGGCTCCACGCCATGTGGTTACTCAAGGCTTTTGGGGCTTTGTCAGCCGAGCGGATTGCTCAGGCATTGGGGAGCGAGCATCCAGGACTTCGAATCAATGCCCTAGTCATGGCTGAAGATAGTTTTAGTCAACTAGGGGTTGAAAAAGCGCTGGAAATGGTGAGTGATTCCAGCCCCAAGGTGCGTATGCAGTTGGCTCTTTCACTGGGTGAAGTGGAAGGTAAGGAGGCAGCCATGGCCCTGGCCTTGCTCGCCCAGCGCGATGGTAAAGATCCTTTTGTTCAGGCCGCGGTTTTGAGTTCGGCCACCAGGCATCTGAATGATTTGACCCAGATACTGGTTGATAATAACAGGCAGGGCTTGGTTGACCCTACCATCCTTTGGGGCTGCATGGAAATGGCGATGAGTCTGGGCCAACGCTCGGTAATGGGGCCTCTCATGCAGGAGATGCTGCATGTGGGTAAAAAACCATCGCACACAACGTTTTCAGACTGGTCTAAATTTTTTCTGACAGCCACACAGCGTCGTTTCGATTTGTCCTCACTTGGCAGAGGGGAGGATGAGTTGGCCCAATGTTGGCGTCGTTCAACTGGCATGGGAGAAGATTCTGTGCTGTCTCATGCCCTGCACATCCTCGAGGATCGAGGGATGTCGCTGGAACATCGGGTGGCTGCCGTTGGACTACTCATGCACCCATTGAATCGGCATGAGAGTGCTTCGGATTTGCTGCGCCGATGGCTTGATTCCCGAGAGGATCCTCTCGTGCAGGAAGCGATGATTCAGACAAGTCAGCGCCACCATGATCCCCAGGTGGCAGCTGTGCTTCTGGATAGCTGGCAGGGGCTCTCACCCAAGCTCCGTCAAAAAGTCATGGACACCATCATGACGCGTGATGATTGGGTCAAGCTGCTACTGGACCGACTTGAGGCAGGCATGACCTTGTCCCTGGATGTCGTGCAGAGGGATCGATTGCTAAGGCATGGTGACCCCGACATTCAACAGCGTGCCTTGCGCGCGTTTCAAGTTCCTGAAAGTCGCGCGGTCGTCCTTAAGGCTTTTGATCCGGTAGTCTCAATGCAAGGTGCCATCGAACAAGGCCGGAGCCAGTTTGAGCGACGATGTGCCGCTTGCCATTTGCTGGATGGCATGGGGCAGGCAATTGGCCCCAACTTGATCACGGTATCGCAATATCCTGTTCCCAAGTTGTTGAGCAGCATCCTGGACCCCAGTCGAGAAGTGCAGCCTGGATACCAGGCCTACCTATGCGAGTTGAAGGATGGCACCGAGCTTTACGGTATGGTCCTTACTGAGACAGGGTCGAGTATCACCCTCAAGTCAATGGATGGTATCCTGCATGCCATTGCCCGCGATAATATTCAATCGATGCGGGGTAGTCAGCATTCCCTCATGCCTGAGGGGCTCGAAGAGGGGATGTCCTTGCAGGACATGGCAGACCTCATTGCTTACCTCACTCAAAACCGACAAGGAGTGCAACCGTGAGCGGGTGTTCAAAGCAAGCCCACTCAGACTCTGCGGATGTGGGCCTTGCACTGCCAAGACTCCCTCCTTGGGGCAAGCCTTTGATGGGCAAGCGTCCATTCTTGGGAAGCCTGGGCTTAACCTGCGGAGCCGGCTTGCTTGCTGGAGCCTATGCCTGGCAAATCGAGCCGCATTGGGTGGATTGGGTTCATCGGTCTCTTCCTCTGGAAGGACTGCCTGAAAGCATCGTGGGAGAACGCATGGTGCAGCTTAGTGACTTGCACGTGGGCCCTCAGGTGAAAACCTCATATTTGTTAAGCGTACTCCAGAAGGTAGCTCGAATCCGCCCCCGCTGGGTCCTTCTGACTGGCGATTTTGTGACGTATGATGGACCCTGGGTCTTGGAAGAGTTGGATCGATTGTTGGGAATGGTTTCGCCTCTGGGTGTGTCAGTCTTTGCTTGCCTTGGGAATCACGATTATGGCGAAAAATGGTCACAAACCAAAGTGGCGGATACCGTGAGCAGCATCCTTGCCCGTCACGGTATCCAGGTGCTTCGCAACGAATCTGTCATCTCCTCAGGTCTCCAGTTGATAGGACTCGAGGACTACTGGGGACCAGGTTTTGATGCCAAGGTAGCCTTGAACGATCGAGATCCCACTCTGCCTGGGGTGTGTCTTTGCCATAATCCTGATGGGGTGGATGAAACTGCTTTCGAAGCATTTGAAGGATGGGTTTTCTCCGGCCATACCCATGGAGGGCAGTGTCGCCCTCCGTTCCTACCCCCACCTATCCTGCCTGTCAAAAATCGGCAGTATGTGGCAGGAGAGGTTTCCCTTGGCCCTAAGAGAAGACTTTACATCAACCGAGGCCTGGGGCACCTGATCCAAGCGCGTTTCAATGCGAGACCTGAAGTGACGGTATGGAATCTGATGCGTGCCTCAGGGCGTTGAGGCATTTTTTTAGTAGCAAAGGTCATTGATTGCCGACTTCGATTTGAATCGATCAAGGACTCTGCTAACTTCTCACAAGCATGGCATTTGAATCATATAGGGCATTCATTGACAAGTTGGATGCGATGGGTGAGCTGATTCGTATTTCCGAGCCAGTGGCCACCGAGCTGGAAATCACTGAATGGGCGGATCGCGAAATGAAAAAACCCGGCGGAGGCAAAGCTTTGCTTTTTGAAAAGCCCACGGTGGGGGGGCGGGTTTCCCCTTTTCCTGTGGCGATCAACACCATGGGTTCAGATCGGCGAATGGCCTTGTCCATGGGGGCAGATTCGGTCGAATCAGTGGCTCGGGATCTTGAAACCCTCATGAAAGCCAAGCCCCCAACCAGCCTCCGCGAAACCATGAAGTTGCTTGGAACGGCCATGGATTTGCGACATGCGCGGCCTAAAAAAGTCCGCACGGGGCCTTGCAAGGAGATCATTCATCGTTTTGACGCCATGGAGAGTCGCAAGACCCCGTGGCCTGATGCTCCCTCAGTCGATAGAGATGCCAGTCAGGATCTCTCGCCAGCCACCTTGTTGGATTTACCCATTTTAAAGTGCTGGCCTCTGGATGGAGGGCGTTTCATGACCTTGCCATGCGTGGTGACTCAAGATCCTGATACCGGTGAAGGTAACTTAGGGATGTATCGTATTCAGGTCTACGATCAGGTCACGACCGGTGTGCATTGGCAGCTGCAAAAAGTGGCGGCTCGTCATGGACGTCGATACTATGAGACTGGCCAACGCATGCCGGTGAGTATTTTTCTGGGAGGTGATCCGGTGTTTCCGTTTTCAGCCACTGCACCTTTGCCCGATGGCCTGGATGAGTTCCTGTTGGCTGGATATTTGCGCAAACAAAGTATCGAAATGGTGACTTGTGAGACCAACTCACTTCGGGTGCCTGCCAATGCCGATATTGTCATCGAAGGTTATGTGGACCCAACCGAACCTCTGCGTATGGAGGGTCCCTTCGGGGACCATACTGGTTATTACACCCTTCCAGAACCTTATCCTGTCTTCCACGTGACTGCGATCACACATCGCAAGGATGCCATCTATCCGGCGACCATCGTTGGGATCCCTCCCATGGAGGATTTTTACATGGGAAAGGCGAGTGTTCAGCTATTCCTTCCCGTGTTTCGCATGAACTTTCCCGAGATTGTGGATATTGCCCTGCCTGCCGAGGGAGTCTTTCACAACCTGGTTTGCGTGAGTATTCGCAAAACCTACCCCATGCAGGCCTATAAGATCATGCATGGGTTGTGGGGCATGGGGCAGATGATGTTCACGAAATATCTCATCGTCGTGGATGAGGATGTGAACGTTCACAACTTGAGTGAGGTGATGTTTCGACTTTGCTCCAATACTGAGCCACGACGCGATACCGTGTTTACCAAGGGGCCAGCAGATGTGCTAGACCATGCCACAGATGTGGTGGGTGCTGGGAGCAAACTAGGCTTTGATGCCACGCGCAAGCTGCCTGGTGAGGGCTTTGATCGCACTTGGCCCCCACTGATTCAAATGGATGCAGCAATCAAGGAGCGCTGCGATCATCTCATGCGTCAAGCTAAGGGAGTTTCACACCCCCAAAACCCCTAAAGGATCACTTCAAAACCTTCGAACCTAGGGTGACTCAAATGCATGCCCTCAGGAGAGCGTGCCTGGCTGTGGGCTTTGCGGAAGGCTTCCGAATCGGTCCAAGCCACAAAATCCTCTCTGGATGACCATTGGGAATGTGAAACATACGGCGTGTGGTCCTCTTTCGCTTCCCCTTTGAGCAAGTGAAAAGTCCTGAATCCGGGGACTTGATCAAGATAGGATTCCCGTTCGCGCCACATGGTTTCAAAAGCTTCCTCAAAACCAGGGGCAATCATAAATCGGTTCATGGCGAAATACATGCCGTATTGAAGACTGTTTGGGACCTAACTGACAAGTGAGTCTTTTGATTCGCTTTTGCGATTGCCTTACTCTTGAGGACCAAGCCATTGTCAAGGCTCCCATTTTTGCTCCACGTGATGACCCAACCCCCTATGCCAGACTATCCAACGCGCCGCAAATTCCTGCAGCACGCAGCGGCATCTGCCCTCATACTCCCTTCTGACTACCTGGTGGGGGAGTCAACAAGTGATCAACCCATACGCGTCGCGCAGGTTGGTACTGGCCACGCTCACGCGTCCGGTAAATGGAAAGTGATTCAACAACTCAATGAATTTGAGGTGGTCGGGATTGCAGAACCCGATCCTAATCTAAAAGCTCAACTAGGGGAAGCCGTCTACGCCAATGCAAAGGTGTTGACCTTGGATGAAATCCTTTCAGACGATTCGGTTCAGATGGTTGTGGTTGAAACCGCGGTCAGGGATTTGCTCTCTGTGGCCGAAACCTGCATTCGAGCAGGTAAACATTTACACTTGGATAAACCGGCTGGTGCTGATTTGGAGCATTTCAAGCGCGTGATCCAGTTAGCTCGGCATCAGGGGAAACAGATTCAAATGGGTTATATGTTTCGATACAACCCAGCCTTTATCTTGTGCCATCGAGCTATTCGGGAAAGATGGTTGGGGCAGATTTTTTCAGTCGAGGCGGTGATGAGTAAGCAATCTGGAGATCTCACGCGCCAGGCCCTGGCTGAGTTCAAGGGAGGCACGATGTTTGAATTGGGGTGCCATCTGATTGATGCGCTGGTGTGGTTGTTAGGCGCCCCGAGTCAAGTTCATGCCTTTGAGCGTCAGTCTCGTGCTACCGATTCCCTGGCGGACAATCAGTTGGCTGTTCTGGAGTATGAGGAGGCTCTGGTGACGGTGCGAAGTGCTTTGATTGAAGTGCAGGGCATGCAGCGTCGGCAACTTGTTCTATGTGGCGAGCGGGGAACCCTGGAAGTGCGACCCCTGGAGCCTCCCAATGTGCGACTGACACTTGATCGAGCCGCTGGTGGCTACCCAGCAGGAAAGCATGACATACCGATGCAGCCGGTGCCGCGTTACAGGGAAGATTTTCGTGCCTTGGCTCAAGCCATCAGGGCAGGCGAACCCATGCCCTTTGATTATCAACACGATCTGGTGGTTCAGGAAACCGTGCTGCGTGCCAGTGGGATGCTCTAAGGCAGCCGAGCTTAGGGCCTTGAAATGGACCAAGATTCCAGCCTTTTAAACTGAGTGCTTGCCATGTTTGAGAACCCAGTGATTTAATCTCTTTCTCATGAGCTTCTCCAAAGAAGCCCGTTGGAACCACTTCATCTAGATCTTATGGCAACAGCAAACGATTTGAGGAAAGGAATGGCGATCAATCACAAGGGTGATGTGTCGGTGATTCTTGAAATGCAGCACCGCACGCCTGGTAACCTTCGAGCCTTTGTTCAGGTCATCATGCGTAGTATCAAGACTGGCAAATCATCTGACGTTCGATTCAGTAGCACTGAAAAGGTTGAAATTGTTCCTCTGTTCACCAAGAAGATGGAGTTCAGTTACATGGACAAGGAAGATTTCGTTTTCTGTGACCCAGAAACATACGAAATGGTCAACGTCAACCCAGAGATCGTTGGTGATGCCAAGAACTACTTGGTTGAGAATGGTCAGGCGACAGTCACGTTCATCGAGGAGCGAGTTGTGATGATAGAGATCCCTGCCAGTGTGATCCTGACCGTTGCCGACGCACCCGAGGGAATCAAAGGGGATTCTGCCAATAACGTGCAAAAGCCTATTACCCTCGAGACGGGCATTTCCATTCAGGCCCCTTTGTTCATCAAAACAGGTGAAAAAATCAAAGTTGATACCCGAACTGCCAAATACATGGAGCGAGCCTGATCATGGATTGCTGACTCGCAGCAGATAATTTTAACAGATCGATTGATCTCATCACGATATTGATTCGACCATGATCTTTGCAAGGCGCCCCTTTCTGGGGCGCTTTTTTTCATGTCAGTGGTTTGCGAGGTGAGTAACGCTTGGAGAGCTTGAGGCAATCATCCAGAGCTTGAATCCCGCCTGTGCAAGTCGGGTGTGAAAGAGAGGATGCTGCCGCACAGACACCTGCCTTCAGGCTTTGTTGAATATCCCAATTCTCGTGCAAACCCATCAAGACTCCAGCGCAGAAGGCATCCCCCGCACCTGCCGAACCGGCGATGTATTTTTGGGGGAGTTTGAGTGAAGGCTGCCAAAAATCCCTGCCATCCAGCGTGCGGGCAAAAGCTCCCTCTGGAAAATGTATCACCACCAGTTCTCGGATGCCGCATTCGATGAGTGCTCCAGCCGCGTGTCGCAGAGCGGTGGTATCCAAGGTTCCAGCTGAAGTGCGAATATCAAAGCCGGTGGTTCGACCCGCTTCAAATTCATTGAGAATGCAATAATCGGTGTATTTGAGCGCTGGTCTTACAATTTTGGCAAAGCGATCACTATCTTCGCTGACTACATCGACCGAGGTTTTGAGTCCTGCTTTTTGAGCTGCGGCCAGTAGTTTGGCCGCCTTGGTGCCGTAGCGCTTGTCTGGAGCATCCATGGCGTCAAGGAGGAGCAGGTAGCCAATATGGAAAAAACGGGCTGAGATCTTTTGCCAGTCCAACCCCTGTCCATCCCAGAGGGCATTGGTCCCGCGATAATGGAAAAAGGTTCTCCGGCCCGTTTTGGTTTCTGTCATCACATCGGTGTAGGAGGTGTTGGCCTTGGCAGTGGTTTTAAGATACCGAGTTTGGATGCCATGTTGTTTGCAGTCAGCGACAATGGTTTTCCCCATGACATCCCCTCCGACTAATCCCGCCGCCTGCAGCGGGAAGCTAGCTCCGAGTTTGGCCAGATCCACCAGAATGTTGTAGGGCGATCCTCCTGTGCCTTGCGATTGGGTAGCAATGTTTGCCAGTGAATCGCGTTGTGGGTAGACATCGATCATTTTGACGAGGTCAATGATCCAGTTGCCTCCGGCCAGGATGCCTCGGCGTGTTTTTTTTCTTTCTGCCATGTGTGTGATCGAGCGTGGTTTAGAGTCGTTCGACATCAACGCAGCCATGATCGATTGCTTTCATGATATCAGGACCTGTTTAAAGATTAAGAATTTGGATGAACCATCGCCAGCCAAAATAGGCCTCAACTCTTAAGTTCTCGACATGATTGGCAGACCTTCCGATGAGATTTACTGCTTTCTTGCGAATCTGGTTGGCACTACAAATAAGCCATGCCGATCTACGAGTATGAGTTGGAGGAGGGACAAGACTGCAGCGTGTGCGGGGGGAATTTTACCTTACGTCGCCCTCTTTCGGCCAAGCCTTTGACGCAGTGTCCACTCTGCAAGAAGGCGGTCAAAAAACTGATCTCAGGATTCAGCACGCCGAGCATCACCAAACCGCTCTCTATTTCAGATGCCAAAAAAGCAGGGTTCACGGTTTTGAAAAAAACCAGCAAGGGCGAATACGAACGTCAGTGAATGCCATTTCTGCTCACCAAAAAGTAGTGGTTTTGGATGACTCGACGTCCGAACTGGATGCCTCCTAACCGACAGGTTGAGTTGATGGAGCCAGTCCTCTGCGGTGCATGCCGCGAGTCAAATACATGGTCGAGGCCAATGCAATCAAAAGCCCGAGAGAACCAATCAGCAATGCGTGATCCTGGCTCTTTAGCACCACATATAAATACCCATAAAGCCCGCAAAGAACTCCGCTGATGGTCCATGCTTTTGAGAGGCTTCTGAGCACCGACCAGGTGTAAACACCAACCATCAGGGTGATGCTCAAAGCAGCCATAGCGTAGGCCATGAAAAAGCCTATATGCTCAGCCAGGGATAGCTCGAGGAGGTAGAAGAGACACATCCCAGCTCCAATGAGTAGGTACTGAATCGGATGAATGCGAGTGGGGTAAAGCATTTCCATGAGCCAAAACACCAGGTAGGAAAGGGTGATGAATAAGAGGGCATATTTGACGCTGCGCAACCCCATGCGGTAGGGGTCTATGGGTATCAAGAAGCTCACCCCATAGGATACCGATTCAATGGCATCCAACATGGTGGGCTCCTGAGCCCATTGCTGTGCCAGATTTCGACTCAGGTATGGGATATTCCAGCTTGCCTGAAAACCATCCTCAACTGGCTCATACACTAAGGGTAGCCAGCCTCCTTGGAAACTTGGATCCTGCCAGTTGGAGCTTAAACTTAGCTGCGTGTCCTTGCCCATGGGCGAAAAATAAAGCCCTTGGCTTCCGCGAAGGTGAAGCAACATGGAGAAGTGATAGCTGGATTCTTCGAGTGGGTTTTCAAGTCTTGCATGGATTCCGGATCCCCCAGAAGGATCCGCCGCCAACCCTGGCATAAAAGGCAGGGCTGTATCCTGCCACTCTATGCTGGTTTGTTCGACAATCCCTCTGGCATCGCTCAGAGCCAAGGAAACGGTGGCTTCATCCCAATGAATATCCTCTGCTGAGACACCCCATTGGGAAAATTTCGGCTGCGCGAAGTGACCAGATATTTGAAACGTC
>JALRAZ010000435.1 GCA_023257935.1 Verrucomicrobiota bacterium | reverse complement strand
GTTGGGCCTACGTATCGAGGAAACCTCCTAGTGCACCGCTGACAGGCGTTCGGTTAGCGGGTTCTCCTATGCGTTTCAATAATCAGAGGGCCATTCGGGAGCTAGGTTTGTCCTTCCGTCCCGTTGAGGCATCCCTCCGCGATCAAGTCCAGTGGTTTTTAGATGAAGGAATGTGGAGGTAGAGCTCACGAAAAAGCCGCTCCTTTTGCTAGGAGCGGCCACAATGTCATCGTGATTCGATATTTAGGATTTCAAGGAGCAGCCTTGAGCTCAACTCCCTCAGGCCACTTGGCTCCTTGATCGATCCAGGCTCTTACCAGAGCCAGTTGATCCTTGGTAAGCTTGGGGTAGTTATCGCGCTTGTCCAGCGGTGGCATTTCCATTTCTTCGACTAGATCCGCCGAGAAATGCAATAGAGGGCTTTGATCACCCTTGCCGGCAATAACCGCCTTTTCCTTGCTACTACCGCCTGCCAGGGTTTTTTCACGATTGTTCATGAAATATTTTGCCTTGGCACGAGGCTTGGCTCCATGACAGCCAAAGCAGGATTTTTCGAACAGGGGTTGGATGTCTTTGACAAAATCAACCTGCTTGGCCGATGCACTGGGTAATTTGGTGGTGTCTACGGTTTCTGCTCCCATGGCTGTCAGGCCGACTGCAAGCACTCCGGCAAAACACGAGGTTAAGATATGTTTCATACAATAGTTTGACGTATTGGACCGATGATTATTCATACTCTCTACCTACACATTCTTCCACTGACGCTGGGCTGCTGAAGCCAGCACAGCATCGCAAACCTTGGCCGTTTCCAGCGCATCACGAAAGGTCGGAGGGCAGGGTTGCCCACTACTCAATGATGCAAGGAAGTCGGCGACTTGATGCACAAAAGTGTGCTCATAGCCAATGCAAAGCCCGGGAACCCACCACTTGTCCAGGTAGGGGTGATCACCATCAGTGATATGAATGCTACGCCACCCACGCACCTTGCCCTCATCGCTGTGATCAAAATATTCGAGACGATTTAGATCATGGAGATCCCATCGAATTGAGGCGTTTTCGCCGTTAATCTCAAGCGTGTAAAGTGCCTTATGACCTCGCGCATAGCGTGTCGATTCAAACAACCCAAGGGATCCATTTTTAAAATGGCAATGGAAAATGCAGGCATCATCAATGGTGACAGCTTGCTTCTGGCCGGTGGCAGTATGCACACGCTCCTTGATGAAGGTTTCGGTGACAGCTGATACGTCAGCTATCCCTCCATTGAGCCATATGGCAGTGTCAATACAATGTGCAAGCAAGTCGCCCGTCACCCCAGATCCAGCGGCAGCGGCATCCAGACGCCATAGGCCTTCTCCGCCCTGAGGGAGTTCTTCGCTGATAGTCCAGTCTTGAAGGAAATTGGCCCGATAATGGAACACTTTGCCTAGCTTGCCTGAATCAATGATTTGTTTGGCAAGGGTCACCGCGGGGATGCGTCGGTAATTATACCAGACTGTGTTGGCCACACCGGCCTTCTCCACAGCTTCGACCATGGGTAAGGACTCCTCGGTGGTCCTGGCCAGAGGCTTTTCGCAGAGCACCATTTTACCTGCTTCAGCTGCTGCGATAGCAATGGCGGCATGACTGTCATTTGGGGTGCAGATGTCAATGGCATCGATGTCGGAGCGCTGGATAAGTGCCTGCCAGTCTGACTCAACGCTTTCATAACCCCATTGGTCCGCAAAAGCCTGGGTTCTTTCCTGATTCCGTCCGCAGATAGCCTTGAGTACAGGTCGATAGGCCAGGTCTGGAAAAAAGTCAGACACTCGCTTGTAGCCATTGGAATGGGTGCGCCCCATGAAGCCATAGCCGACCAATCCGATATTCAGTGGTTTCTTTTCACTCATGTTCTTGTCCTGATCAATTAAAAGTGAGCCTTCAAGCTTGTGCATCCCTGACCTTAATCATGGCCTCCAGGATGGTGTTCCAGGTGCTGCAGTCTTCAAGGACCGCATTAGGAAACATGCATCCATCCCAACAAATGTGCTTGATGCCGCGTTGATCAGCATCCTTGAGCCAATAAGAGGCGCAACGCGTGATATCCAACTTACCGTTGGGGTCGTCGGCACGACAGTGCTTACCTGTCTTGTCGTGTGATCCTGCACCGTGCACTTGTCCATCATTCTGAGCCACGTGAAAATCAATGGTCCAAGGTCTCAGCTTGTCGGTCATTTTTTCGTAAGCGGCATAAAAAGCCTCCTGACTGTAGCCATCTTCCAGTAGGGCATGCTCAGGAGCATTGTAACCCATCAAATAGAGGTAGGTATGAGCCAGATCAGCTTGGAATCCAAGGGTTTCGGGCATGCCTACCCCTTCGAGTAGGTCCAGCATGTCCTTCCAGGAATGCATCCCAGCCCAGCAGATTTCTCCTTCTGCGGCCAGACGTTCTCCGTGATCGCTGGCGATTGCAGCAGCCTTCTTGAAGGTATCAATGATTCGAGCCGTGTTTTGGGTCGGGTTTTCCTTCCAGGTATTCACGCCGAATTCGGCCGAATCAATGCGGATGACACCTCGTTTACGTGCCCCATGTTCATTGAAGATGCGGGCGATACGGCAAGCCATTCGGACAGCATCCAGGAATTTGCCTTGTTGCTCATCGGTTCCCATGGCTGAGTCACCGATGGTCCCTGGCCACACAGGAGCTACGAGCGATCCAATATCAAAACCTTTTGATTGAATCAGGTCGGCAATACGCTTGAGGTCATCGTCGCTGGCTTTGGGATCGGTGTGTGGGAGGAACAGGAAATAATCGATGCCATCGAACTTTTGCCCATTCACCTCAGCAGCCGCTGTGAGGTCGAGCATTTGCTCAAGGCTGATGGGTGGTTCCTGGCCTTCGTCGTTACCCTTGCCAACGAGGCCTGGCCACATGGCGTTGTGAAGTTTCAGGGGAGAATGTGTCATGGCTGTTCTATACTGAGTGAGGTTGTATGATTCAAGACTTGAGTCCCAATGCGTGGTTCCCGCAGACATCAAATAGACATCCTAATTGGGGCAGTCGGCTATGGAGGGATCAACCTACCAGCTGAGGGGGTAGGATCAATTCCAAAGTGACGCCCGCTTGCCTCATCGGGGCGGCAATTCGGGGCGTGCCCATTCGGGCGGATTGTTAAGCTGGAAGAGGGTTTCCCCTGCCTTGGGTACCATCAGGATCCCTTCCTTTTCGCGATGCATGAACTGGGAGGGATCCAATGACTTGGGGTCACGGTAGCCAAGATTGATTTCCTGGCAAACCTCCTCAGGAATACCGGTTGCCAAGGTCACGGTAACCCTTGGCTTTTCCTTGCCATCGACCCATTTGCCAATACCTCGAACATGTGTGGAATGAGCCAGGATTCCCCAGGGGAAATCCTTGAATTGTTCCCACTGATTGAGGAAAAAGTCCCGGCAATGATAGCCAATCTGTCTGATGATCCTACCATGGGTCAGGCTGATTTCTCGAATGTGGGGAGCATAGATGATCAACTCTCCGCCGTCAGCCAGGACTGGCTCGAGCTTATACATGCATTTTCCCCCAACCCATAGCTCGTCATACATGGCCGGTGCGCAAGAAAGGATGGTGTGAAAAGGCTTTTCCCGCGTCTCAATATGAGTCTGGGCCGAAAGATCGGCTGCCTGGTCCCAAGCGGACTCAGGGGTGCCGGTGAATACCCCCCGAAGACCCTCATGGGTGACAACCATGCAGAGCGCTGATTTCGGGATAGTGACTGAGGCTCCCGCCCGGTCGATGACCTTCCTGACCGCCGTCCACTTATGGCCGATAATCCTCGGGTTGGTGATGATGGCGGCCAACCAATGAAAGAAATTCAATAGCTCAGGACCGCTAACCCCGGGGAAAAGGTATTTGTTGCCTCCAGAAAAGCCAACGACTTCGTGGGGAAACACAGGACCGATGATCATGAGCTGATCGTAGTCGTAGAGCTTGCGATTGACCTTGATGGGCACTTCCATGCTGAAGCGGTCCTCTGTCATGGCCTCGATTTCTTCTGGTGTGATGGTTCCTATCTCTTTGAGTGCTGCTGGATTGTCCCATTCGTGATTGAAAAAACCTACCTTATGGTAATGCTGCTCGCGCTCCTGCTGGGTGATTTCCAAGCGGAGACATATCGCCTCTTCACTCATGGGTTGGTGGGTGCCTAGGGCGATCATGACATCCATGGCTCGGCAATCTTGTCCATGCAGGTCGAACAGCGCCTTGAACATCCATCCCACCGGGGCAGTCCGCGTGCTGTCGGGTATGATCAGCAGGATTTTTTTATTCCTGAAAGTTCCTTTTGGATAGGCGCTGGCGAGGAACTGCTTAACTGATTCCTGGTCTAGGAAATTTCCATCTGGGGCAATGAGGGAGGCCATGGCGTGGGTGAGGTATCAGAATGAAATGTTAGATGGTCTGACTCAGGAAACCTCCATCCACCCGAATATCTGAGCCGGTGACAAAGCTGCTGGCCTGGTGACTGGCCAGGAAAACCGCTGCCCCAATCAATTCCTCAGCCTGGCCAAATCTACCCATCGGGGTATGGCCCATGATACTCTCGGTTCGAGGAGTTGGGGTGCCATCTTCATGGAAGAGAATTTTTCGATTTTGCTCAGCAGGGAAGAACCCAGGTGTGATGGTGTTCACGCGCACACCGATGGAAGCCCATTCGCGGGCCAGGAACTGGCTCAAGCTCAGAACGGCCGCCTTGGCTGCGGAATAGGCAATCACTCTGGAAAGGGGTATGTGTGCCGACACGCTGGCGATATTGATGATGCTGCCTCGCTTGGCTTCCAGCATGGCCGGAGCAAATTCCTGACATGGTAGCAGAACACCCCCAACCAGATTGAGATCAAAATTGCCTCGCCATGCCTCAAGTGGTATCTGCTCAAATCGCATGTCACCAGCGAGCGTGGTTTTGGGGTCATTGCCGCCGGCTGCATTGATCAGCACGGTGGGTGCACCAATGTTTTTTTGAATCTGTTCATGTGCTTTTTTAAGGCTGTCGGCCTGCATGGCGTCAGCCTGCACATAGTGGGCTTTGCCGCCCATTTCTCTAATGCCTGATGCAACGCCCTCTCCCTTGTCCGCATTGCGCCCCAGGATAATGACCTCGCATCCTGCTTCAGCCAGGCCTAAGGCCATCGCACCTCCAAGACTGCCAGTGCCTCCAATGATCACTCCTATTTCGCCGCTGAGATCAAAACGATTTTTCATGTGGCATGCAGCTTGCCTCGCCGGGTCTTTGAACTAAAGAAAAAACCCTGCAATGTGCTTGGCATCAGCGGTCAATGATGGGCAGGATGCCCTCATGGAAGCTTCAAATATTTCCTGGAAACCTGATTTTGAAAAACTCTTTCGAGATGGGTGTGGTCGCTATGGGCAGGGACATCGCGAAGTGGCAACCTTTTTTTCGGGTCAGGAATCCCAGTGGCTTGCTTCCATTGGTTGTAAACCTCAGGAATTATTTGATTTCATTGAAGACCACATTAATTACGGGGAACCAGATTTGGAAACAGCTTTTCGGGTTGCCGCTCTGCGTGAGCGCTACCTCAAGGAGGTTCAGAAGGGGGTGATCAGCGAGCAGATTATTCCGGCGTCAGACCTGCCAGCCAAGACAGATGCGATGGATGGAGTGGTTTGGTTTCCTCGATTGCTTGCCAAGGCTCGTGCCAAGCTAAGAGGTCAATTGGATCAGCCCACCATGTATGGCTGTGCGGGGGATCGTCCCTTCCTTGCGAGCCATGGGCACACCCTGGATTCATTTTTGGAAGTCGTCTGGAAATTGGGCGAAGACGATTCGGCAATCCTCTCCGCCTTAAGGTCAGGACGACAGAAGGACTGAGCTGGTGGATTCCGATTGGTATTAGCCTACAGCAGGCAGGGTAGCAGCAGCCATGGCTTGTCCGTGGCGTTTTTCCTTTTCGCCCGGCAGATGAAATGCCAGCGATTGAGCCAGATGTGGGAATTCAACCCGCAGTACCTCCTTTGCTTTGTCCATCATCAGGTCTGCTCCAGGCCCTGTGGTGACCCTGCCTAGCAACAGAAGGTGTTCAAATGCGTAGTTTTCGCGGTATTGCGCCAAAGCGTAGCCTAGGTAGACCCCCATGGTTCGGTAGATCGCGGCGGCCCTGTCATCTCCTTGTTCCATCCGCTCCTGCACGGCGAGCAACTGCTTTGGAAAGGGTAAAGAGGTGTCGATAGGTAAGCCTGAGGACGGAATCAATCTGGCCACTGCTTGCTGGGAGAAGTATTGAACCCCACACCCGCGATCCTTGGACCACTCGTCAATCGGCGCTGCATCTCGATAATCGATGGGGACGAATGCCAGTTCATTGAGCCATGAAGTGATTTTGCCGTCTGGGGTGACGAATCCAGCGGCCTGATTGGTGCCCATTGCGATACCCAAAACCCCATTCTTCTCAAGACTCATGGCACCGGCCAAGGCCGTGACTTCCCCGTCATTGACCACCTCCATCGGAATATTGCCCCAGGCTTGTTTGATTTCCAGAAATAAGCGCTTGACGCGAGATTGGAAGAGAGATTCAGGTATGCCACGAAAGAGAGAGGCCACCTTAACTTGGTTGTTGATGTAGACTCCAGCCGCACTGCCTCCAATGGCATCGACTCGTGGCATTTTGGAAGCTGCACACTTGAGTGCTTCCATGATGTGATCATAATGCCATTGAGGGTCTTGTTGAGGGATGGGGTCCCAGATGATTTCCTCTGAAAAAATAGTTTTGCCATCTACGACTGCCGCAATTTTCAAATCGCTGCCTCCGAGATCAAATCCAATCCGGTAGCCTTTGAGGTGTCCCCCCAGAGAGGAATTGGTTGCATTGGCCTCAGGCATGTCCCCGGTGGCAATGTGTTCGATGGTGAAGGGAGATTCAAAGATTTTGCCTCCCATCATTTCAGCATCCCATTGTCCGAGAGGATGTGTGAGATAGTGCTGGTTTAGCGCCTGACACAGGCTTGGGTGGGCGTCGGTGCAAATGGTGGCAGCACCTCTGGACCATAGAAGACTTTTTATCTGCCGTTCCAGCAGGAAGGTGTTCAGCTCGCGGTATGCTTCAGTTGTGGGCAGGAGATGGGTGACCGATCGATCCACACTCCCATCAGGGCGCATCAGTGCAATATGAATCAGCTCAGGATGCTCGTCTTGGCCAAGTAGCTGCTTGAGGGCTTTTTGCTTGAGGGCCGCAGGGCGAAATTCGGGGTCTAGTTCAGGGCAGACCCATGGTTTCAGCGTCTCTAGGTATTGCTGCTTCATGCTTGGAAACATTCTAGGAAGGGGATGAAGAGTGCGCAAACCTCATTTAAAATCATCCTCAGAATCCATTTGCTTTTGATGAGCTTGAAAGCACCCCGAGTCGAAAGTAGGCAGCTTTTCCATGCT
>JALRAZ010000387.1 GCA_023257935.1 Verrucomicrobiota bacterium | reverse complement strand
GCGACCAGGATGCCATACCAGTGAACAGGCATTGATCCGAGATGAAAGGCAATGGGTTGCACCGCTCAGAGGCTAGCTGCCCATTGGCAGGACTGCAATGGCGAAGGGTCAATCAGTGGGCCAGTGGATCCTTGCCAGTAGCAGGTCACCTCGAGCCTCTCTTCGCGGAAGCCATTCGCCCACAGTGATCCAGGACTCTTGATCGCTGACAGTGGTCACATGGAAATTCCCCATCAAGGCAACCTCATCAGGCTCCTCAATGCCATTGCCGATCATGGGTAAGACGACTTGCTCGCTGTCTCGTATTAGACGCTGGTTTTCGGCGTTGAATCGAGACATCCAAAGCGGTGCGCGCCAACGAATCACGTTAAGATTCTCAGGGGTCTTCCGAGTGTAGACCAGAAACAGATCCTCCTGGTGGATCAGCCAGTGTTGTTGGGTGCTGGAGAGTTCAAGGGCTTGGCCATCTTCCCACTTCCAGGATTCCTTGGGGGTCCAATGCAGCCCATCCCGGCTCATTGCAAGGTAACCTCGCCCATCCTCGGCTCGCATTGTGAGGTAGTAGCGCCCCTTGTATCTAACCAGGGAAGGTTCGAGCAGACCTCGTCCTGCCGCCAGATGGAGTGGCTCTCCCACCTCCAAAATGGCCAGTGTGGCCCCATCAAACCGGCAACGTAAGGTGGCTACCGAGCGGTGTTCGGAAACATTCCCAAAGCTGATCGCCAGAAGGATGTCGCCATTTTCCAGCACCACCCGTTGACCGCAATTATTCGAGTAGATAAAGGAACCCCTTGGGTCCTCCCAGTGCAGGATCTGAGGTCCTGACCAAGAGCCGTCTCGAGACCGCACCGCATAGATGGGATAGCGAGGGAGCTGATCCCCAGAGCTAAAGCGAGGGCCTCGGTAAAACACAACCTGACCGATGGCTAAGACGGTATCGGATTGAGGATGATATTCTGGGACCACATCGCACACGCCTGCTCGCAAACCTGGATGTCCAGGAACTTCGGTTTGAGCAAAAGCCAAAATGGGTTTTGGGGCACTCCAAGTGATGCCTCCATCGATGGAGAGCCACTCATGAACCGGTCCGAAAGTGTCGCTTCCCTTGATGGACTGCATGGTCATCAGAGAGGTGGTCGGTCGTGTGCCTAGTTCGGGAATCAAGCAAGCTTTGGGGTGAAACCAGGTGACCGAAGAGCCATCCCGGTTTTGACTCAAGACCTCTCGGATAATGGTTGGTTTGGTGGTGGGCGATGAGGGTGAGGCTGCCACCATGCGAACCATCATGCCAGCAAGCATGAGGCAGGTGGCGTGCATGGGCTTCATACTGAACATTCTCCCATAATGAAGCCAACAGGCAAGGAGCAAGGTCAATGAATGAAACCGATTCCATCGGTTTCCATGGATCCTGTTTGGCTTGGAACGCACTGGTCAGGCTGGGGTTGAACGTGATACAACGTGCCTATGTCCAATTGGTTTCATCGGCGATACCCCCATGGGCTCCTGGGCCTGTTCCTGCTGGCCTCCTACTGCGTCCAGGCGGCGCATCTGGAGCAGGGTCCTATGTTGGGTCATGTAGGCAGTCAAGAGATCAGGGTCTGGGTAAGGGCTTCAGCACCTGCATCCTTGGGTTTAATGGTAAGCCCCAGCTCGAATATGGAAGGAGCCACCCTTTACGAGGGTCCCAGTCTTGAGGTCCAAACTGATTTCAATGGTCATGTTAGGGCGACAGGCCTGACACCTTCTACACGTTATCACTATGCAGTGGTCCTGGACGGTAAACCTGTGATGAGCGCGCCTTATCCCTCGGTTATGACCGCCCCTCTAGAGGGCACTCCCACGCATCTGAGATTTGCCTTTGGTTCTTGTGTGGGGCACCAGGGATCACTGGCCGCAGCTGCCTGGGGTCAGATGGCTAGTGATCCTTCCATCGAGCTGCTACTCATGCTTGGGGACAATCACTATGCCGATTCAACCGATCCGGATGTCCAGCGAGCAGCCTATTACGACCATCGGGGTGTGGCTGGTTTTCGCGCTCTGAGTTCTCGCAGTTCGGTCATTGGCATTTGGGACGATCATGATTTTGGTCCGAATGATAGTGACCGCACTGCCGAGGGCCGTTCTGAAAGCCTGAGGACTTTTCAGTCCATGTGGGCTAATCTTGCCTATGGGCAGTCTGATCATCCGGGCATTTATCACCATTTCCAACGCGGTGACATCGATTTCTTCATGCTTGATGATCGTTATTACCGTTGGCCCAACCGCTCGGAGGATCATGGAGATAAGACCATGTTGGGAGCGCGCCAGTGGGCGTGGTTGAAGAGCGGACTCAAAGCTTCCAAGGCCAAACTGAAGTTCATTGCCAGTGGGAGCGAATGGCAGAAAAACGGACACCTTGATTCCTGGACCAGTTTTCGCCGAGAGCAACTTGCTTTTTTTGAATGGCTTGAATCCGAACAGATTGAAGGGGTCATTCTCCTTTCAGGAGATCGGCATTTTACTGGAGGATACCAGATCAACCAGCGCGTGATTGAAATCACTTCCGGTCCCTTGGGGTCTAATAATTACGCCACTCCCAACTTGCCGGAGATGTTTCTCAATCATGGCGAAGGAAAACTGTATTGTGTCTTCGATATCGACACGCGGGATGCCACGCCCAAAGTGGTGCTCGAGGTCCATCGAGCGGGCGAAGGCCTAATCGATCGCAGGGATTTCACCATGGATGAAATCAACGGTAAGGCACGTCTTGCAACCCTTCCAGTGCGCCAGCCAGCACCAGAGATGGCTAGCGAATCGGATCTGCCACTGATCCGTAGTGATCGTTTCGAGCAGGGAGCTGGCTCATGGTTGCCCACTGATCAGAATGCCTGGCGCATCATGACTCAGGATGGGAG
Organism: Verrucomicrobiota bacterium; assembly: GCA_023257935.1. Classification (GTDB taxonomy): domain Bacteria; phylum Verrucomicrobiota; class Verrucomicrobiia; order Limisphaerales; family AAA164-E04; genus UBA7971. The sequence goes on along the minus strand of JALRAZ010000387.1, from coordinate 623 downwards.
CAAGGTATACAGCCTGCACAGGCAAAGCGCCTACCGTCCCCCGCATCGCAGCCCAGTTAATATCAGCCGTCTCAAGGATGTGGTGGTGGGCGATTTTGATCTGCTTGCCCGAGTACTCACGACTCAACGTGATTACGGGCATCGAGATATGTGCCTATTCTTTGGGTGGCAGGATCCGGAGCATTTTTATTACGTGCATCTCGGGCAGGCAATGGATGATCATGCCAATCAGATCTTCATCGTGAATCAGGCACCCCGTGTCAAGATCAGTGAACACACAACCCAGGGCACTCCGTGGGATGCTCAATGGCATACGGTAAAAATCAGTCGAAGGGTGGCCTCGGGGTCGATTAACGTTTATTGGGATGACATGGAAACACCGGTCATGAGGGCAACCGATCGTACCTTTCTCTCGGGACAGATTGGTCTCGGATCCTTTGATGATACAGGTAACTGGGATGATGTCCGGCTCTATGGTCAAGTATTAGAGCCTTAGCTCCAAAGGGGCATGTTTTGAGGCGAGAGGAGATTTGTCTTCCCTTCCTTTGAGCTCCTGGACATTTTCAGATCATGGTTCTGGATGATTTGGATAATGCCTCGCTCTACCACCCACTCGGAGCGAA
>JALRAZ010000374.1 GCA_023257935.1 Verrucomicrobiota bacterium | reverse complement strand
AAGGCCAGGACGGGATTAATTTGTTCAATGGAAGCAGCAAATCCCGAGGCAACAGCCACTGAAAAGGAAGAGGCTATCAGCACGAGTTTCTCAAAAGTATGATCGGATGATCCGGGTTGCATCGCGCAGGGGGGCATGCTCAGTTTCAGTCAAACATCTTTCCAGGATTGAGGATGCCATGGGGGTCCAAGGAACGACGTACCTCGCGAAGGATCCTCATTTGTGCGCTGCCAGCAAATTCTGGGAGGAAGCGTTTTTTGGCCATACCGATGCCGTGCTCTCCTGTGATCGTGCCCCCGACTCGAATGGCTTCGCGGAAAATCTCCTCAAAAGCCAGTTCAATACGATGCATCTCATCCTCGTTGCGCTCATCGGTCAGGAATGTGGGATGCAAGTTACCATCTCCCATGTGCCCGAAAGTGCCTACTTGGAGACGATGTTTGGCTGCGATGGATGAGACAAAGCGTATCATGTGCCCGAGTTCGCTTCGCGGGACCGTGGCATCCTCTAGAATGGTAGTCGGGGAAAGCCTGGCAAGGGCTGAAAAGGCGCTCCTTCGGGCACTGGCCAGCTTGTTGGCTTCTTCTTCATCCTTGGCAACCCTGATTTCGTTGCATTCAAACTCGTGACAAATGGATTCCATCTTCTGCGCCTCATCGGCTACCACTGCGGGATGCCCATCGGTTTCGATCAAAAGGAGGGCCTCGCAATCCAAGGGGAGCCCAATCTTGGCGAAATCCTCCACACAGTGAATGGTGGTGCGGTCAAGGAACTCCAAAGTGCAGGGAATGATCTTGGCTGAAATGATGGCTGAGACGGCTTCAGCCGCTTGATCCATCCTGGAAAAGGTCGCCACCATGGTTTGCTTGGCCTGGGGTTTGGGAATGAGCCTGAGTAATACTTTGGTGATCACCCCCAGGGTTCCCTCTGAGCCAATGAAAAGATCCTTCAGTGAATACCCAGCGACATCCTTCACGCACTTGTTACCCATCTGACAGACTTCGCCGCTTGGTAAAACCACTTCCAGCCCCATCACATAATTGCGGGTGACACCGTATTTAAGGCCCCTCAAGCCGCCACTGTTCTCCGCGACATTGCCACCGATCGTAGAGATTTTCATGGATCCAGGGTCCGGAGGATAGAAAAGCCCAACTGCCTCAGCAGCTTCGGCAATCGCCAGGGTAGTCACCCCGGGTTCGACCTCGATGGTCAAGTTGTTGGCATCCACCTCAAGGATTTGGTTCATTTTAGCCGTGCAGAGGACGATGCACCCCTGACTTGGCAAGCTGCCTCCGCTCAATCCGGTCCCTGAGCCGCGGGTGACCACGGGGATCTTATGTTGGGTTGCCAATTCCAGGATGGCTGAAACATGGACTGTGGTGTGGGCAAAGACCACGCAGGCAGGTAGAGCCTTAAGAGCCGCCGTGCCATCAAAGGAGTAAGGGATTAGGTCTTCCTGGCTGGTGAGAACCTCTTTTGCTCCAACGATTTTTTTCAGAGACTCAAGGATGGATAGGTCGAGCGTGATCATGCGCTTGGATTGAGATTGAATAATGGTCGATTGGAGGTCAATGAAGTTTCTTGATCCGTCCTATGTGGCATGGTGGAATGCCACTCATGTCATCCAATCCACAGCCAAGTCCGCTCAATGTGCTCCTTGTGGTAGGCAATCGAAGTCGCGAATCCACAACGCGTGCGGTGGTCATGCATGCGGGTTCACTGCTGGAAAAACTGGGTTGTCAGGTCGTGAGTTTCGATTATGCCACCGAAGACCTGCCTCTGTTCGATGTGCAAACCGCTTTTTCGGGGGAGTGTTACACCTCACTGAAACAGCGAGTCATGGAAGCGGACGTCATTTTGCTGGGTACCCCTGATTACCATGGGAGCATGAGTAGTGCTCTGAAGAATTTCCTGGACCACTTCTGGAAGGAATTTGCCGGCAAACTCTTTGCTTCAGTTGTGGGCTCTCACGAGAAGGGATTGACCGTACACGATCAAATACGAACCGTAATGAGGCAGTGCTACGCATGGGGGTTGCCTTACGGAGTCAGTTTCAGCGATCGAGCCGATCTGAACGAAGGACAGATTACCTCGGGAGATCTTCTGGGGCGTCTGGACGGGCTGGCCCATGATTTGGTGACCTATGGTTCGCTATTAGCTGCTCAGCGACAGAAGGACCTTGCAGGAGATACCCCTGGTTTTCTGGCTCATTACCGTCGGTGAGAAGCCTGCTTGCGCCAAATCCCACTGATACTTAAGAAGGCCCTTATTGATTCATGGAACCTATTTCAGATTACCAAGCATTGGTCCAAACTCAGGCACGACTTCTTCGAGAAGGTAGAGGCCTGGCTAATGGAGGTTACGCTCCATGCAAGCGTTCTCCGATCCCTGATGACGCTCCCAAAGCCTTGATCTTTTCCCCACACCCCGATGATGAGTGCATCATCGCCGGACTCGCCCTGAGGTTGCTCAAACAGGCTTCGTTCAATGTGATGAACGTGGCTGTCACCCAGGGTAGCAACCAATCTCGCCAGGCCGCACGCATGGAAGAACTGGTAGCTGCTTGTCATTACCTTGGTTTTGGTTTGATAGCCATGGGTAAACGGGGTTTGGAGGGGGTTCATTGTCAGCGTCGTCAAGCCGATCCTGAGTCTTGGGAACAGGATGTTCAGGCCATTGTGGGTGTCTTAAGAAGCCAATCACCCAAGGTGATTTTCTTTCCTCATGCTAAAGACTGGAATTCCACGCATATTGGGGTCCATTGGTTGCTGATGGATGCCCTCAAGCATTGGGAGCAGCGTGATCAAGTGGTGGTCGTGTTAACCGAATACTGGGGTGCCATGGCAGATCCCAACCTCATGGTGGCTTCCAGTGAGGATGATGTGATCGAGATGGTCACCGGAACATCCTTTCATGTGGGTGAAGTCACTCGGAATCCTTTTCACCTCCTGCAACCTGCCTGGATGATGGATAACCTCAGACGGGGTAGTGAGCTTGTCGGGGGGCAGGGTATGAGTGCCCCGGATATGAGTTATGCGACCCTCTACCGCGTCTGCCGCTGGCAGGATGAGGGCCTCAGTCCGCTCTGGGCCGGCGGACAGATGCTGGATCTCACCGATAACCCCCTGAGCTTGCTAAGACTTGAGTAGTCCCGCGGTGTTTTTTTTAAGGGCGTTCTTAGTAGCCCACCATGCCTTTTAGCTTTTCCACACGCTGATCGATCAAGGCTCGAGTTGTCTCGGTGGTGGTATTCAGACCAAACCCTTCACAGCAAAATGAGGCGGTGATGCTACCATGGATGATGGCGGCTCGCAGATGCTTGGCCACATCCCCTCCATGATGGGCCAGGTATCCCATCATGCCTCCCACAAAGGAGTCGCCAGCTCCGGTTGGGTCAACGACCTGATCCAAGGGGTAAGCTGGTGCGATAAAGAGACCGTCCGGACCCGACAGGATGGCTCCGTGTTCACCTTTTTTGACAATCACCTGACGTGGGCCAAATCGGTGCATGGCCTGGACCGCCTTCACGACATTGTCCTCCTCCATAAGCTGACGGGCCTCGCTGTCATTGAGAACAAGGCAATCGACCTCTTTCAACAAGGATTCCAATTCCTGGCGGGCGATGTTCAGCCACAGATCCATGGTGTCGACAGCCACGAACCGAGGTTGAATCATTTGTCGGAGAATGTGGTGCTGGAGCTGTGGGGCACAGTTAGCCAGCAGGACGTATTCACTGTGTTTGAGCGCTGTTGGCACCGAAGGCGTCCAGTTTTCGATGACGCCAAGATCTGTCTCCAAGGTTCGGCGATTGTTCATGTTGACCTCATACTCACCCTCCCAGTGAAAGGTGTTGCCGGATGCTCTTTCCAGGCCGCTGAGATCAATCCCATGCTTTTCATAAAGTTGGATGTAAGTGTCTGGGAAATCATCTCCAACAATCCCCATGAGATGCACGGGAGTGAAGAAACTGGCTGCCACCGCAGCATGGCTGGCCGAGCCACCCAGAAGCCTTGGGTTTTCCTGGTGGGGTGTCTTGATGGAGTCCAGCGCCGTCGTGCCGATGATTAGCAAACTCATGATAGGATATGGGATGTGGTGCTCTCGTGACCACGAGAGGTTTATAGACCGCCATGGGTCGGTGTTCAACGGTTTTAGCCCCTAATCGAGGTGAAGCATCCCGAGTCAATGGGTATCAGCCCGTTCAGAGGTCGATTCCAGAAATACATCCAACTCAAAACAGACAGACCATGGCCCATGTCGACGGAAGTCTGTGTTCGAATGAAAAGTGATTGGCTCAGTTGGTTCATATCACAGTCCTCATAGGGGTCGAGGAACCCAAAGCAAGCCTCTGGATCCTCCATGCGATACACTTGGCCGTGAATACGGTCATGCCTATCGGGGGAACAGACCGCACAGGGATAGTTTTGGGGATGGTGGAAGAGTCGGCCTTGGGCGGTCGCTGGGCCGACCAGGGCTGCCATGGTCGCCAACCTGATGGCGAAAGGGTTATTCATCTGCTGCATCAGGGTGCCATAGACAAAGAGATGGGACTTGGTGGCGGCCATCAGCCCTACCTTGACGCTTGATCTTTGGGCAGGGCAAACCTAAAGTTTACCACCATGAAATTCCCCACTTTACACCCCTCTCTGCGATACCATTTCAGTGGATTGCTCTGCATGCATCTTTTTGCTCACGCCCTGGTGGCTGCAGAGGTTCCAGAAGGCGTCTGGGTCAGAGAAGGCTACACCCTGAGCGTGGCGGAGGATTCAATACGCAAACCACGTTTTATGGCGTTGGATGAGCGTGGGGGCATGTTCGTCAGTGTGCCAAGTCAGGGAACCATCTACCGATGTGAAGATAAAGATGGGGATGGACACTACGAATCCAAGACGACTTTTCTGGAAGGCTACGAGTCAGGAAAGGTGTTGCAGGGAGTTCAGTTTTATGACGGCTCACTTTGGTGTGCTGACATGAACCATATTTATCGAGCGACTGACCGGGATCAGGATGGTAAAGCTGAGGAAGTCAAAGTGATTGTGGGTGAGGATCAGCTACCCATCACTGGGGGAGGGCATAAGTGGCGAGCCCTTCTTATTCACCAAGACCGCATTTACACGCATGTCGGTGACCAGAGTAATGCCACCGATGAACCGATTACCGAGAATGATCGCAAGAAAATCTGGACATTCGCTCTGGATGGTAGCGGCAAGGAACTTTTTGCCACGGGCATTCGGAACACCGAGAAGCTTGTTGTCAGGCCGGGTAGTGATGAGATTTGGGGAGTGGATCACGACATTGACACCCTTGCCACGAAGTGGGAGTCCAAACAGCCGCAATGGGGGCAGCCCATTACCGATCACAACCCACCCGCTGAGCTCAATCACTACGTCAAGGGAGGCTTTTATGGGCATCCCTACATACTCGGTAAAAACATGCCTAATCTGAATTTTCTTGAGCATCCCGACCTGCTGGAAATGGCCTCCAAGAATATCATCCCAGAATGGCTCTTCCCTGCGCATTGTTCAGGCAATGGGATGTGCTTCTATCAGGGAGACGCCATTCCTGGCGCTCAAGGCGATGCCTTCGTGGCGTTTAAGGGAGGGTGGAATGCCACAAAAAAGGTGGGTTATCGAGTCTCACGGATTCTTTTCGATGAGGGACATCCTTACGGGGAACTCAAAATAGTCGATTTCCTCAAGGATGGGAGTGAAATCCTGGGTAGGCCGACTGATTGTATTGAGGCACCCGATGGCTCCCTATTGTTCTCGGATGATACGGGGCATCGTATTTACCGTTTGCGCGCCAGTCAGCCCTGAGTCACCTGGGGGCCGGCTTGATGCCATTTGGGGCGCTTGCCACAATGCAAGCACTGCGCTTATAGTCGCGGCTTATGTTGGATATACGCTGGATTAGGGAGCATGCCGATGAGGCCAAGCAAAGGTTGGCCTCTCGACATGGAGGCGAGGAAGAAAAGGTCGACTCACTCCTGGAATTGGACGCCAAACGGCGAGCCTTGCTGACCGAGGTTGAGCAGCTCAAGGCTGAGCGCAAGGCTGTGTCCAAGGAGATCGGAGCGCTCATGGCCAAGCAGTGTCATGAGGAGGCCGCAGCGCGCAAAGAAACAACTCGCGAGCTGGGGGATCGCATTGCAGCCATGGATCGTGAAGTGAACCAAGCGATCGCAGAGCAGGATGCCATCCTGCTTTCTTTGCCAAACTTACCGCATTCAAGTGTCCCTGATGGAACCAGCGAGGCCGATAATCCTGAAATCAGGACCTGGGGTGAACCCGCTTCATTTGATTTTACCCCTCAATCCCATGTCACCCTCGCTGAGCGTCTTTCGCTGATAGATTTTGCTCGCGGGGCCAAACTCTCAGGAAGTGGGTTCTTACTCTACACAGGCTGGGGGGCTCGTCTGGAAAGGGCCCTGATTCAATTCCTGCTCGACTTGCACACCCGGGAACACGGCTACGTGGAAGTGTCTCCTCCCTTTGTGGTGAGCCCCGAGTGCATGACCGGTGTGGGGCAATTCCCAAAGTTTTACGATCAAGCCTACGCTGTTCAGGAAGGACAGGATGGTTCAACCCTCGGCAAGCTTTACCTCATTCCGACTGCTGAAGCCCCTGTTGCAAACATTCATCGTGAAGAACTGCTCAAGGAAGAAGATCTCCCTGTTTTTTATTGTGCTTACAGCCCATGCTTTCGGGCTGAAGCGGGTGCTGCTGGCGTCGGTACACGCGGTATGATCCGCGTTCATCAGTTTGATAAAGTGGAAATGATCAAGATCGTACGCCCTGATGAGGGCTATCGTGAGCTTGATGCCATGGTTGCCAATGCCGAAAAGGTCCTGCAGTTGCTTGGGCTTCACTACCGAGTGATCCTACTTTGCACTGGTGATATGGGTTTTGCTAGCGCCAAGACTTTCGATATCGAAGTTTGGGCTCCAGGGCAGGGAAGCTACCTTGAGGTCTCAAGTTGTTCCAACTGTGAGGATTTTCAGAGTCGGAGGATGAATTTGCGTTTCAAGTCCTCCGATGGAAAGAATCTGCATCCTCATCTGCTCAATGGGAGCGGCACCGCGCTGGCAAGGCTTTTTGTGGCCCTGATTGAAACACACCAGCAGTCAGATGGCTCCATTTTCATACCGGAGCCTCTCAGGCCCTATTTGGGGGCTGACTCCATCCCAACCCCAGCATGAGGTGCTTTTGCTCTGACATCCTGATGCTCAATGTCTCAGCCTATCTTAATCGGGAGTTCCTGGCCTCATGAAAATCATGCAGGTAGCCGGGGAGTGTTTTCCCTACTCCAAGACTGGTGGACTTGCCGACATGGTGGGAGCTTTGACCAAGGCCCTAGCTCACCAAGGTCATGAGCTGACCCTTGTTACCCCTCTTTACCGAGGCATGGAATCATGGCTAAGCAAAACCAAACCATTGGATTGGAAACTCGAGCTACCTATCGGCAATCGTCTTGTTACGGGGCAAATACGCGTGCTCCAAGTCAGTCAGGACTTCCGAGTACTGATGGTGGATCAGCCAGATTTTTTCCAACGCAAGGGGATCTATGGTGAAGATGGGGAGGATTATGCCGATAACGCAGAGCGGTTTGTGTTTTTCTGCAAGGCCTGTGTTAATTTGGCTCGTTATCTCCCAGATGCTCCGGATTTGATCCACGCACACGATTGGCAATCCGCCCTGGTGCCCATGCTCATGCATCATGAACGGATGCGAGGGGGTTGGGCTAAAGTGCCGCCTTCGCTCTTGACCCTTCACAACCTGGCCTATCAAGGCAATTTCCCTCCTGCTTCCTTTGGCTTATCGAATCTTCCTGAGAATTATTTCACCCCGCAAAGTGCCGAATTTTATGGGCAATTTAGCTTTCTTAAAGCTGGATTAATTCATGCAGACAGACTAACTACGGTTAGCCCAACCTACGCACGGGAAATCCTCACCGATGAATTTTCCTGTGGTTTGGGAGGGGTGCTCAATCAGCGGGCAGACCAGCTGCATGGGATCCTCAATGGTGTTGATTATGATGATTGGCAGACGGGGAAAAACCCTCACCTGACTCATTCCTATGACCGAACCAACATGCGGGGTAAGGCTCAGGGTAAACTGGCATTACAGAAGCAACTCGGGCTTGATCCATCGACCACCAAACCGCTGTTCGGTTGCGTGAGTCGGCTGGTTGATCAAAAAGGTATGGACATCCTCATGCCGGCACTCAATGCCACTCTGGATCGCGGTTATCAGGTGGCCTTGCTTGGGTCAGGTATGCCCCATTATCAGGAGGGATTCGAACGCATCGCAGCTCGTTTTCCAGAGCAGGTTTCCGTGACCATCGGGTATGATGACGCTTTGGCTCATCGGATCGAGGCTGGTAGCGACTTTTTCTTGATGCCTTCGCGATTTGAGCCATGCGGGCTCAATCAAATGTATAGCCTGCGCTATGGGAGCATACCCATTGTCAGGAATGTAGGCGGTTTGAGTGATTCGGTCGTGGGGCTGGATGAGAACCCAACTCAGGCTGACGGTATCAAATTCTCTGACTTTGGTGTGAGTGCACTGATGCAGGCTTTAGCCCAAGCACTGGAACTTTACCAAGACCAGAAACAGTTGAAGGCTATGCAAAAGCGAGGCATGGCAAGGGATTTTTCCTGGCAAGCCACCTCCAATGCATACCTTGAACTTTACCGCCAAATGGTCTCGTGATTGCCTCCTTACGGGGGTGGTCAGGGCACTGCCTCCATTCACTCAAGGTTGCGGTGGATCCAGTTCGACAGCATGGGCATTTTCAGTAGGCTCGGTAGCCTGAATCGGTTGATTTTCCGACTGAATCTCGTCCCCTGGCGAGAGAGACTCCAAGGCGGTTGAAGATTGGCTTTCCTGAGGCTCTCTTTTTCGGGGAGGCCGCATAGATTCTTCTCCTGGTCGTCGTTCACCTGGCCTGGTACCGTCTTCGCGACGTCTGAGCCCGCCTTCTCGAGGCCCGCCACGCCCTCCAGGGCCACGCTGCCTTCTGGCCTTGATGATTTCCTCGAACTGCGTGGCTTGCTCTTCGGTAAGAAAAGATTTGATGGATGCGTTGACCGTTGAAAACTCCTCATCAATCCTTGGGCGCATTTCTTTCATGATGGTATCCATGCGCTCTTGGCTCTCGGTAAGAAGTTGGGTGATGTGGGTTCTCTGAGTTTCAGAAAGTTCCAGTCGCTCACCGAAGCGCTGGATGAAATCATGCATTCTGGGCCCTCTGGGCATGTTTTCCCTGCGCGAATCGGGCATACTTTGCTGCTTGCGGAGATCAGACCAGAAAACACCGGTGACGATACCAGTTGCAAAGATGACCGTTGTGGCCAGGATGATTTTCCAAGAAGCGGTCATCACCAGGTTTCCTCGAGGGACTGCAATGGTTGGATCATGGTGAGTTGGAGTTCGTTGACCAAGGCTTCTTCTCCTGGCTGACCAGCACTGCCATTCATGGAAGCCCAGAGGGTGGTGCAGAGCATCAAGGCAAGGCAAGGGACGGAGGCTTTCCAAAGTCCCAGGGCCCAGAAGGAGCCAGAATCCACCGATTCGACTGGCGTGATGTGAGCCATGATCCGTTTTTCAAACGCATAGGGTACCGTGTCATCTTCCCGAATCCTGCGGGCCGCGCGGAAGAGACGCTCATACATGTCTTGAGGTTGTTTCATGTATCGTGGTTTGGGAGTTGAGTTCGTTGGGTAGTGGCCAATAAAATTAATAGGTGTTGTGATCTATATTTTCCAGCAACTGACGCATTTCCTTGCGTGCTCGGAAGGCTCTGACTTTAACAAGTGCCACAGACCAGCCTGTCAACTGAGCGATCTCACGAACCGATTTGCCTTCAAGCTCTTGTAAAGTTAGGACCATGCGTGAGGCAGGTTTCAAGGATTCCATGACGGTATGAACAATCGCCTTGGCCGCTTCCTGTTGCACTCGTTGATCGTTTTGATCCTCTCCGACCACCTCTAGGAGGTCAAAATCATCGGAGGATATATCCGTAAAAGAGGCCACCTTGCTGCGCTGGTGTCGTCTTAAATAATCATAGCAGGTGCGAACCGCGATTTTCATGAGCCAATGTTCGAAAGGGGCATCCATGCGGAAGGAGCTCAACTTTCGGAATGCCTTGAGAAAAACTTCCTGGGCGATGTCCTCGACCTCATTCTCACGTCTAGCATATTTTCTTGCTGTGGCGAAAATACGACCTTGGTAATTCTTGATCAATGTTTCGAATGCCTCGGTATCACCGTCCAGAATCTGCTGGATGATTCGGTTCTCACTCGACATGTCAGGCTTGGCTGTGACATCCATCATGCCAGAGATGAAGCCTTTGACTGACAACATGTTGTAGGCGTGTGACATGGGTTTCGTTTTAGTGGTGGCAGTGTTTTTAGTTCGCAAACAGGGATCGATCTGCTGCGCTGCACTGCCTCCATACTCTGACAAAGACGTTCCACAAGTCCGGGAGGTTACAAGTCCAATCCAATCACCGGCCTTCTCCCAGTGTCTGGTAGTAAGTCTCAACCAGTTCGCTGAAAGCATCAGGAACTGGATCCCTGTCAATGGGGACCATGGCTTCTCGGGAAGCCCTCCTGGCGAGCTCTTCATTGATGCGCTTACGCACTTCATAGAGGGGCTTTTCGATTTGAAGCCTCACAAGATCCCATTTTGGGGTTTCACCTTGGTCGCGCGATTCTCGGCGGATCACGCGCGCTCTATCCCTAATGGTGGCTATATCATTCTGCAGTTCAGGGAGATCGACCATTTCTTCGGCTTCACGAAGCCCATCCGACCACTCCCGATAGCGTTCCCCTGTGATGGGGCCTTCATTTGCCGCAGAATTTGACTGCTCATCGCCACCACCCTGATTGCGCCATGCTTGCGCCATGCTCGCGCCACCATTCCCTCTCAGTTGCTGGGGTTGACCGCCCTGACCGCCTTGACCACCTTGACCACCTTGACCCGGTTGAGGGGTAGGGGGTCCATTGGGCGGATTTTGGTCAGGATTCTCCGTGGATGATGAGCCGCTTCCAGTTTGAGCTATGGAGTCCT
>JALRAZ010000362.1 GCA_023257935.1 Verrucomicrobiota bacterium | reverse complement strand
TCAATGCTACCTGTGTGGAAAGCCGAATGCCTTTCGTATTCACCCAATCGACGATCCATCTGGAGAGTGACCTCAACCCGCTGAGTGGAGTTGCCTACAACCCATCCAGTGACTGGCTTCAGCTGGACTTAAACCGAGACTTCCAAGCGATACAACCCAACCCGTTGATCCATGCAAGCACCCTGGAAGATATCGGCAGTTCACCAAGTCAATTCCCATTGAGTTATGCCGTGATGGCCAGTGCCGCATTCCCTTTTATTTTTAATCCGCTTTACCTGCGCAATCATGCTGATGAAGGTTCTGAGGAAGCCTACATACGCCTGGTGGATGGAGGCATCTATGATAACTCGGGTGCTATCACAGCTCTGGAACTCTTCAGTCACCTGGAAGCTCATCACCCCAATCCCAATCGTCGCCTGACATTGATCACCATCAATGCTGACAACCAGGCATCCCCTTTTGATGAAAAATCGCTGGCCAGGCTAGGGAGGTTCAACGTGGACATTCCGCTGAGAGGGACTTTCGAGGCCATTGGAAGCCTGAACAGTTTTTATTTTCATCAAACCCAGCTGCTTCAGGCAACTATCCGAACCCGAATCAACCACCTCAACAAGCAGGCCAACTCGCAGCGCATCGATCATTTTGAAGTGAATCTGATGGATGTCCTCGACCCTGAGCTCAAGGAGGGTTATCAATCCATTCCCACCAGCCTGACCCTCACGCCCAAGCAAGATACCATCATCAAGCGATCGGTGGAGCACTTGCTTGGACAGACCGTGAACCCATCATCCCTATCTCGTGTCGAAGCCATGGTAGAATCTTTGATTCGCTAAAGGATAGGGGTGGTGAGCCAGGACAGGAATGCTCGCCACTTTGCATAGGCTTGGAAGCTTTAATTGGAGATTCAAGACCGCTTTTTCAATCGGCCTGCCTGCCTTTTAAGTCTAGGATAGAGAAACATGCTTGCCTTGATTCGTCCATGGCCTCAGCTCGCTCCGGTAGCCGCCATTCTGATAGCAGCACGGCTCTCAAGCACACTGTACGCGGCCCCATCCAACCTCGGGTCAGGTAGCCGCACAGTGCTGATGGCTGATGCAGAAGCCATCCTCTACCATTCAGGGCTTGAGCCAGTGCAGGGAAGACCAGAGCGCATCGCAACCAACCCCGTCATCGCCAATGACAAACCATGGGAAGTGGCCATTGCCTACTGCTCCATCCAGCAAGACCCATCCACCGGTCTCTACCAATGCTGGTATCAATCCTATGCTGGCTCCCGAGCTCAGGATCCCACTCGCCGCGTGGTCCTCTGTTATGCCACTTCCAAAGATGGCCTGGTATGGGAAAAGCCCTCCTTGGGCCTTTACGATTTCAATGGAGACCCCGATACCAATTTTGTGCTGGTGGGCAACGGAGGCCGCAGTGTCAACTACGGAGCCTCGGTGCTGATCGACCCGCGTGACTCAAACCCCGATCGACGCTACAAGCTAGCTTATTGGGATTTCTCCCTGACCGATG
>JALRAZ010000277.1 GCA_023257935.1 Verrucomicrobiota bacterium | reverse complement strand
GATGAGGTGACCCTGGCTGACCTACTTCAATCCGTGGGTTATGCCACCGCCTGCATTGGCAAGTGGCACCTGGGGCATCACCCCTCATTCCTGCCAACACGGCAGGGTTTCGATCATTATCTAGGCATTCCTTACAGCAATGACATGACGATTGATCCCAAAGCCCAGCTCGCCCAAACCGTGCGTTGGCGAGAAGGGATGACCCGTGAAAGGATGCTCAGCCAAGCACCAAAGAAAAATTGGGTCCCTCTGATGCGCGACGAGGAAGTGATTGAATACCCTTGTGACCAGACTACCCTTACCCAGCGATACACCCGCGAGGCCATTGCTTTTATGCAGGCCAATCGGCAAAGACCTTTCTTTCTATACCTCCCCCACACCATGCCCCACATCCCCCTGGCCGCCAGCCCTCGCTTTCGAGGCAGGAGTGCAGGAGGTTTTTACGGCGACACCATCGAAGAACTGGATGCAGGGGTCGGCTTGATTCTTTCTGAGCTCAAACGCCTTGATCTCGAAGAGGACACCCTGGTCATTTACACCTCGGATAACGGGCCTTGGAACCTTAAAAATGGCCACGGTGGTTCTGCCCTGCCATTGCGAGGGTTCAAGTTTCAAACCTATGAAGGAGGGATGCGGGTTCCCTGCCTGATGCGTTGGCCAGGAGTCATCCCCGCTGGATCAACCTGTTCTCAGATTGTGGCCTCTCTAGATCTTTTCCCCACCCTTGCAGGGCTTGCAGGGGCGTCTTTGCCCAGGGATCGCACCCTTGATGGTGTGAATGTGCTTGATCTCCTCAAAGGTGGGGTGGTCGCAGGCGATGGCGTACCACGCGATCACTTCTTCTACTATCGCGGTCGCCAGCTTGAGGCCATGCGCCGCGGACCCTGGAAACTTCGTCTCCATCAGGAAGTAGAGCTTTATAATCTGGAAGATGATTTGGCTGAATCAATCAACCTGGCCGAACGTTATCCTGATCGGGTTGAGGCGATGAGGGAGGCCATGATGGCCTTTGATGAGGCACTCAAAGCCTCCTCGCGCCCCGCAGGGTCGATTCAATGATGGGTAGAAAGCCCTTGTGGCTGGCCAATGACCAAATGCCGGTCAAACCACCGGCCAAAGTCTTCGAGATCCAGGAACATGGATGGCCAGCCGTGACCCACTCCCCCAACGACGGTGAGCTTGATATCGCAGCCCTTGGCATGGGCTTGGTCCACAAACCACTGGGACTGCTCTAGCGGCGTGAGCGTATCGGCGTCTCCATGATGAATCAGGATAGGAGCCATGTCGGCATGGATGTGGTAAATGGGTGAGGTGGCACGCCCGATGATGGCCCATTGATCTGGATCGGTCGACTGGGGTCCAAACGCCTTGACATAGCTTTTGGGTGGCCCGCCGTCCCCGGGGTTTTCCGTGGAGTCTCCCAGATTAAGCAAGTCGGTGACTGGGTAGAAGATGGCAACGGCCTGAACCGCACTGGATGCGCGATCGACGGGATCCTGAGCCCCTGGGTTTCCGGGTCCGCCTGTTGTGGCCAGCATGAGACTCAAGTGTCCTCCTGCGCTGCCGCCTGTGATCCCGATGCGCTGGGGGTCAATGCGATAAGTCTCAGCGTGATGCCTGACATGGCGCACCCCTTTCTGCATGTCTTCAATGATTTCCATGACGGTGGACTCGGGTTGAGACAGGTGACTGATGGCAAAGACGGTGTAGCCTCTTCGCAGTAATGGGGCCATCATCCAGACGGGTGTGGACCCGGGAGGGGCTGATTTCCAGCCGCCACTGACCATGAAGGCTACCGCCAGCCCATTGGCACCTTTTGCAGGTCGAATGATATCCATGGTCAGGTCATGACCATGACGTGTTCCATAGACAATCCCATCGGTGCGTTGCACCGATGGGTGGTAATAACGCCATAGGAAAGCGGCTGCAGTCAGGCTCAGGAGGAGGAGTCCTACGAAAAGTTGCAGTAAATACCTCAAGCTTCTTGCGATACTGGAGCGCGCTTTGCTCGGAAGACTGGATGTTTTCATGGCAGGGCAAAACAATAGTAGGCATCTCCTTGCTTGGTTCCAGGTTTACCACCACCTCCGGCTGCGATCACCACAAATTGGCGTCCCTCGACTTCAAAGGTCGCTGGGCTTGCGTAACCGCCAAAATCCATCTGATATTCCCAAAGCAGGGCTCCGGTTGCCACATCATAGGCATGGAAACGTTCGTCCATGGCTGCACCAATGAACACCAGGCCACCGGCTGTGACGACTGGTCCTCCAATGTTGAAGGTGCCGGTCGGTCCATGACCGGCTTTTTCAAGAGCAGGGTAGGTGCCCAGAGCCACTTGCCATTTGATCTGCCCGCTATCGAGGTCAACAGCATTGAGGGTTCCCCATGGACGAGCATTGACTGGATACCCATCGGGATCTCTCCAGTCATGATGGCCTGTGGTGACCACCGGGACTTCTGAGGCATAGCTGAGGTTCAGGTCGGCGGTCTGAATGGTCTCTTCCTTGCCTTCCCCCAGCAGGAAGCTGATGACGGCTCGTTTTTCCAGTTGGCTAAAGGAGGCAAAGGACGGCATTTGCCCCCTGCCTGTTTCCATCAAGGTTTGGATTTCCTTGGCAGCAAGACGTGATCCCACCCCTTCCAGGGAGGGAGAAGCCGGGTTGCTCGGCGTGCCCAGTCCGTGACAAAAAGCACAGACAGCTCGGTAGACATGCCTTCCCAGCTCATGAAGACTCATTTCTTCACGAGGTTTCGAAGGCACCATGGAGGTCCATTCTGCTTCATTGCTCACGTTGACAATGACGGTATTGGAGTTTGGATCAAAGGCAGCCCCTCCCCATTCGCACCCACCATTGAATTGAGGCAATACCACTGATTTTTCATACCCTGGCGGGATGAAGACCTCTCCTGTGATCATGGTATCAAGCTCCTTGTGCACTTGATCTCTGGCCTCTTCGCTCAAATCGGTGCTCTGCCGATGATTCATGGTGGTTGCGGCCAGTCGCAGGCCAGCTGGTGGGAAGGGTTGGGTAGGCCAACTGCTTTCCCCAGGCATGGATGAGGGTGGGACCTTTCTTTCTGCCACGGGATAGACGGGGTCTCCCGTTTCACGGTTGAGGACAAACAGGTGCCCCATCTTGGTGGGTTGGACGACGACATCAAGGGCCTGGCCCTCACGCTGCACCCTACCAAGGACCGGTGGGGTCGGTAGATCGTAATCCCATAAATCATGATGCACGGCTTGGAAATGCCAGAGGCGCTTGCCGGTCATCGCATCCAGGGCGATGGTACAATTACCAAAAAGATTCTGCCCTGGTCGGTTGCCCCCCCAACTGTCATAGGCCGGAGATCCCGTACCTAGGAAAACGATACCGCGGTCGGCGTCCAGGGTGAAGCCTCCCCATGCATTGGCACTGCCAACTTCCTTCCACGAATCGGGACCCCAGGTTTCATACCCGTATTCTCCAGGGTGAGGGATGGTGTGGAAAATCCATTGTCGTTCACCACTGCGCACATCAAAGGCTCTGATGTGGCCGGGAGCACAGGGTTGAGGCCCTTCTCCTGTGGTGGATCCCAGGATGAGCAGATCCTTCCACACCATGGCCGGGGTGTTGTTCCCTATGGAAAAAAAGAACACGTCCGTATCGAACCCATCACGGTGATGAATGCGCCCGCCTTGCCCAAAGGATTCGATGGGGTGCCCTGTCGTGGCATCCAGAGCGTAAAGATAATCACCTGCGGAGAAAAAAATGCGCTGGTCGTTCCCGCCATCACTCCAATAGGCAACCCCTCGACTCACACCGCCTCCGCGTTTTCCATTCCAGGGATCAAACCGCCACTTTAATTCTCCAGTGGAGGCCACCAATGCGGCACAATGCAGCCGGGGTGTTGTGACATACATCGTGTCATGAATGATGATCGGATTGCACTCAATGGTGCTACCGGTATCGCCCGAGTGCCAGATCCAGGCTGGTTTGAGGAGGTGGACATTGGATCGGTTGATTTGATCCAGACCAGAATAATGGGACCCCCCGTAGTCGCCATGGTAAATCTGCCAATGGCGATCACTTTGCTTGGGATCGATTTCAGCGGCAACGGTTGACAAGCTTATGAACCATAGCCATGGCCTTATCAGAAAGCTCCCCCACATAGTGAGACCACAACTAAGCATAGGCTTTTGAAATGTCAAAGACCATTGGCTAGGTTGAGTTTGTGACTCAGCTTGGTGTGAATCAATCTAGCGGATTGCCATGCTGCGAAATTTGCCATAAATTTCATCTGAATCCCATGGTTTGGTTTGCCTTTTCAGTCCTGGCTCTCTTGGGCCTCTGCCTGGCATGGCGATTAGCTGATTGGCACCCCGCTCTCAGGTGGGGGGCTTCAGGCCTTCTGGTTGTGTCCCTTCTCGGCGCCTGGGATGCTCACCATCACTGGGTTGAAGGGCGTCAGCAGGAAGCGACGTTTCATCGCCAGTTACCTACCGAAGGTGGCAGTTCGGCACATGTGACTTCCGATACCTGTCAATCCTGTCATCCCAGTCAGCATGCCAGCTGGGAGGCCTCCTTCCACCGAACCATGACTCAA
>JALRAZ010000274.1 GCA_023257935.1 Verrucomicrobiota bacterium | reverse complement strand
TGATATCCTTGCGAACTTGAAGTTCGTTAGGGAGAGCGCAGGGCTGCCGACCTCAGGCTTGGTTTCGGGTCGTGCTAGGTGGATGCAAAGACTCACCCTCAACCAATGGAGTGTTCTGCTTGGGCTCCCACTTTGGCTCTGGGCTAGCCTGCAGGCCGCCTCCATCATCGGGCAAGGGCATCACGCTTATTTCCAAGGAGGTAAAAAAATTTCAGGATGGTTGGCTATCCCCAGCGCAGTCCTTCTCATGCTTTTAGGTTTATCAGCGCATCATAACCAACTGGGTGTGATTGTGGCACCAGAGGTGGCTTTGCACGCCAGCCCATTCGCCGACTCAAAGGAGTTGGGGACGCTGGAGGGCGGACAGGAGATCCTGCTCCGAGAAAACAAGGGGTCGTGGCGGAGAGTGGTCATTGCTGATGGCACCAGCGGTTGGCTAGCCTCCGATCAATTCAGATCCATACCAACTCGCTAGTGCTTGCTGCCAATGGGCTTTAAAGAACTCATCCCAGCATTACCACCTCTAAGACTGCTGCAGCAAAGCATCCGATCAGACCGCGTGGGTCATGCTTATTTGTTCAGCGGCTCGGATCGATCCAGCCTTGAGCTCGCTGCGCTTGCCATGTCCAAGGCCATGAACTGCCTCCCTGCATCATCGCAGGGTTCAAGTTCTCATGGAGGTGACTTTTGCGACGCTTGTCAGCAGTGTCACCGAATCAGCAAGCATCAACACGGTGACGTGCAGTGGATACGCCCTGAATCCAAGTCGCGCATCATCACCATTGAGCAGGTGCGAACCATGCTCAGCACGCTGCATTTGAAACCCAATGATGCCCGATACAAAGTTTGGGTCATTGTCGATGCGGACCGCATGCACTCCCAGGCAGCCAATGCCTTTCTCAAGACCTTGGAGGAACCGCCTGGAGCCACCCTGCTCCTCCTGCTGACCACGCATCGAGACAGATTACTGGACACAATCAGGAGTCGCTGTCTCAACCTGCATTTTTCAGGCGAATCTTTGGATCGGCTCGCCAAGGAGCATCAAGAATGGCTGCATCCCCTGATTGAAAAGCTTGCTTCCCAGCCAAACGGAATCCTGGAAAAATATCAGGCACTGGATATCCTCAGCTCCAGACTTGCCTCAATCCGGCATACCATCGAACAGAACATGAAAGAACGATTTCTTTCCCCTCTGCCCAAGGATGCTGAAGCTTCTCTGAAGAAGAAACGAGAAGAGGAGATGAAGGCTGCCATTGAGGCCGAATACCGCCGATCACGCAGCGAGCATCTGAGCGCCATGCAGTGGTGGCTGAGGGATCGTTGGCTCAAATCCATCGATCAGAATGCTTCCAGGTTAGCCTTTCCTTCCGTGAATCTGTCGGACGAAGCAACGGGTCATAGCCACTCCCACCCAGCCATGCTAGCAAACATGAAGATTTTGGAGGACCTCCAAAGGGCTCTCCAGACCAATGTCCAGGAAGCCCTCGCGTTGGAGGTTCACCTTTTGAAATTGCAACTCTAGCACCTCCCAGTAAGCGCTCATGCCGGCAAAACCTGCGATATCATCGGGCTCTCCACCTTCACCCGAGAAGATGGAAAGTCCCATTCCTTGGCTTATCAGATGGCTCTCGGGATGCTTAATGCTCATCGGATTCCTCAAATTGGGCACCCCGATTATCCTGCAGGATCAGATTCAGCTTCCCCAGGGACTGCTGGAGTGGATCTTCTTGCCATGGCCTCTTTCTGTGGGGTTTGGTATGCTGATGCTCTGGAGCGCTGCCATCCTTTGGCATCTCAAAGCACGTTCTTCCCGGCGCTCCCCCCTTCTCTTGATCCCCCTATGCTGGTTTGCACTTCAGTGTGCTGCCTCAATCAATAGCCTGGATCAGGAGCTCTCTTGGCTAATGCTCAAGCATTTCCTTCCATTGATCGCCCTGTTCATGGGGGGATACTTTTTTCTCAGCAAAGATCCCGGCTTGGGCACGCTATCGGGATATGCCTTGGCAGGGATGGTTCTTTGTCTCTGGACAGCCACAGAACAACGTATGGGAGGGCTTGAGGCCACCCGAGAGCTGATTTATCAGGAACCTTACTGGCAGCAAACTTATCCGGAGGACTTTCTGCAGAAGGCACTTGAGGATCCTGCATGGCTCCAATCGATTCGTAGGGACCCAAGCCTGCTTCAGGAGGCAGTGGAGGAATTCCACCTCTCCTCGGGCTTGCTCAGCAGCTCAGAGCAGCCTCCTTTTCTTGAGAGGGATTTGGGATTCCTCGAAAAAATCGGCAAAGACAGGGTTTTTGGGACTCTATTCTACCCTAATGCCCTCGCTTCGGGCATCTTGCTCTGTCTCCCTTGGGCCACTTTGACTGTTTGGCGATTGAGCCACAGGCTTCAGATCCCTTCTCGGTATCTGCTTTCGTCATGTTTCTGCTTGTGGGGGCTGATTTGTCTGGGGTGGTCCGGTTCCAAGGGAGGCTGGCTAGTCGGCATGATGTCAGCAAGCCTGCTGATGCTGGTTTCAGCCATACGATTGAAATTAAAGCTCGGGCTTACGTGCATGCTGCTGGCACTCGCAGGAGGAGCCTTCGCGTGGAAATATGCGGATTATTTCAACCAAGGTGCCACAAGCCTGAGCGCGCGTATCACCTATTGGGAAGCTGCTTGGGACAACAGCCTGGCGCATCCTCTGTTGGGCAGTGGTCCCGGCACATTCCTCAGGGTGTTCAGCCAAGTCAAAAGCGAGGACGCAGAAATGGCTCGTCTGACTCACAATGATTACCTCCAGCAAGCCTCTGACAGTGGCTGGCCATCGGCTTTGGTTTATCTAGCTTGGATTGGCCTACCCCTACTGGTGGCACGGCCTCGAAACGGCCTAAGCGAGCGTCCCGTCCAAACCGCGGTTTGGCTGGGACTCTGTGGCTGGGCGCTCCAAAACTTCATCGAATTCGGTTTGTATATTCCAGGCCTGGCATGGCCCTTTTTTCTTCTCTTGGGCTGGTTATGGGGAACACACCAGGCTTGGCAGAAGACCTCTTCACCCAAATAGGATAGGGTTTGACCTGATCATCAGCAAACATGTGGCGCGGCTGAGCCATGCGCGTGAGCAACCCCAATCAAAGAACAGGTGAGATTGCAGGCGCAGCATCACCTTCATTCCCAATCTATTTTGTTGATTTCTAGGGATTGCACACTCCACAAAGCAACGCTAGTTTGGTGATGAATCGTCATGAAATACCTCAGTATTGCACTCATTGGATTGCTGCCATGGGCCACCATGGCACAGAACGGTGACAAGAGGGGCGAACAACAGGCCCCCCTGCCCGAACACCTGGTGCTACCGCCATCCCCGCCCCTGAGCCCGGAAGATGCGCTTGCTTCTTTCACTTTGCCCCCTGAATTCGGCATTGAGCTCGTCGCGTCAGAGCCTTTGGTAGGCGATCCTGTTGCCATGGAGTTTGATCCTGACGGGAGAATATGGGTGGTTGAGATGCGAGGTTACATGCCCAACATCAACGGTACCGATGAGGACAAGCCTGTGGGGCGGGTCGTGGTATTGGAGGACACCGATGCCGATGGCCGTATGGACAAATCAACAGTCTTTTTGGATAAGCTTGTGATGCCCAGAGCCATTGCGCTCATTGACGGGGGTGTGGTGGTGGCCGAACCTCCCCGACTCTGGTTCTGCAAGGACACAAACGGTGATCTCAAATGTGATGAGCGCAGCGAAATCGCCAATGACTACGCGACCCAGAACGACCCCAAACACGGTGCCAGATCCAACCCCGAACACGCTTCAAATGGTTTGATGTGGGCGATGGATAATTGGATTTACAGTGCCAACCACGATGTGCAATTCCGCTACGAGGGTGGCCACTGGATTCGTCAAGCCACCTATTCACGTGGACAATGGGGCATTTCTCAAGACAATGCAGGCCGAATTTACTTCAACTCCAACAGTGACCAGCTGCGAGGAGATGTGGTTCCAGCAGCCTACCTCACTCGAAACCCGCACTTCACCAATGCCAGGGGTGCCGGTGTCAGATTGGCTTCCAGCCAGGAAGTTTGGCCTTCACGCATCAACCCCGGCGTGAACCGGGGTTATCGCCCAGGCACGCTCAGAGAAGACGGGCGCCTCCACAAATACACGGGAGCATGCGGACCGGTCATCTACCGAGGTAATCAGTTTCCTGCCTCCTACTTGGGTAATGCTTTTGTATGCGAACCCACCGGCAACATGGTCAGGAGAAACCTGATCACGGAAAAACATGGCTCTCTGGAGGCAAACAATGCCTACCATGAAATGGAATTCCTTACCTCAAGTGATGAGCGTTTCCGCCCCGTCAATGCCTTCAATGGACCGGATGGAACCCTTTACATTGTCGATTTCTATCGTGGATTGATCCAACACCGTATTTACCTGACCTCATTCCTCAGGGGACAAATTGAGGATCGCGGTCTTCAGGAGCCGATCGGCTTAGGGCGTATTTACCGTGTCTATCACCGAGGCAAGGATCGCCAGACCGCGCCAGCCATGTCTTCGATGAATTCGGCTGAATTAGCAGCTCAACTCTCTCATCCCAATGGTTGGAGCCGGAGTGTTGCCCAGAGGTTGCTTGTCGAGCGCCGCGACGCTTCCATCGTCCCCACCTTGAATGCGATGGTTACCAACAACAGACAACCACACGCCCAGCTCCATGCACTTTGGACCTTGGATGGGATGGGCGGCGCCGAGTGGTCCGTCATCGAAACCGCACTCAATGCAACATCCCCCAAGGTAAGGTCTGCAGCCATCCGAGTTGCCGAGGCCCACCTAGCTGGTTCTCTTGGGCCGGCAGTACTGGAGCGCCTGATCAGCCATCAGTTCGATCTCCCTGAAGTTCAGCTGCAGCTGGCTTTGACTCTAGGTCAAAGCAATGATCCCAAGGCACTTGAGGCTATGGCCGGCATGCTCTCTCGGCACCATGAACACCCTTACCTACCAAGTGCCATCCTTTCGGGTCTGCATGGGCGGGAAGCGGATATGTTGGACTTGTTGATCACACGAGGATCATGGTGGAGACCAGAGAGCCTAGCCACGAGCGCACCCATTTATAGCGAATTGGCCCAATGCATCATGCGATCCAGAGCAAGTCATCCTCTTGTACAAGTGTTTGCCTCCATGAATGCCTTGGATACGACTCACCAAAAGGCACTGCTTGAAGGGCTCAGAGCTGGTGCCTTCAAGAAATCTCAGGGGAAATGGGTCCTTTCTGGAGACCCCATCGAACTTCCCTCTTCGCTACCAGAACTGCTGACATTAGCCAGCTCCAAGGATCAGGGAGTGGCTGAACTTGCGGTAATGCTGGCCGATGCTTTCATTTGGCCGGGCAAAGCCAACACCCTGATCAAGTTAACCAAGACCGAACCCCTCACTCAGGTGCAACAGGAGCGGTTTGAGGCAGGCAAGGCGCTTTACACTTTCACTTGTGGTGCATGCCACCAGCCTCATGGCATGGGACAGGAAGGTTTAGCACCTCCCCTGAAGGATTCGGACTGGGCCACGGGATCTGAGCAAAACATGATCCGTATCGCTTTACATGGATTGCAGGGGCCAATCGAAGTGCTGGGCAAACAGTGGGAACTGATGATGCCAGGTTTGGCCACGGCCCTGGACGATGATCAGATTGCCTCTATTTTGACTTACGTGCGCCGAGAGTGGGGTCACACTGCGACTCCCATTGATCCTAACGAAGTCAAGGCGATCCGCGACCTTTACCCAGGCCGAGAGGATCTTTGGACGGTTAAGGATCTGAGCCAAATTCCCTAACATGTTCGAACTGAAGGGAAAAACAGCCCTGGTCACTGGCGCGGGTTCTGGCATCGGCGCAGCGATTGCTCAGCTCTTTGCTCGGGCGGGTGCCTTTGTCGCTGTGATCGACAAGCAAGCCGAGCATGCGCACACGGTGGCATCCTCATTGAAGGATGAAAACTTGTCGGCCTCAGATCATTGCCTTGATGTGACCCACCCCGAATCATGTCAGGCCATGGTGGAGGCATTTCAAAACACTCATGGAAAGATTGACCTACTTGTCAACAACGCAGGCATTGGTCATGTCGGCACATTGATGGAAACCACCGGAGAGGACCTGGATCGCATGTATGCCACCAACGTTCGAGGTGTCTTCAACATGGCCAAGGCTGTCCTCCCAGACATGATTGGGGCCGGTAAGGGCAACATCATCAACCTTGCATCTATTGGTGGCGTGGTGGCTGTCCGAGACCGCCTTGCCTATTGCACGACCAAGTTTGCGGTCGTGGGCCTCACCAAATGTATTGCGTTGGATCATGCCAGCGAGGGGATTCGTTGCAATTGCATTTGCCCTGGCCGGGTCGAAACGCCCTTCGTGAAGGCAAGGCTGGCTGAATACCCTGACCCTGAAGCAGCCTACCGCGAGATGGCCTCCACTCAAGCCTTGGGCAGGATGGCTCAACCAGAGGAAATCGCCTCAGCAGCCCTCTACCTTGCCAGTGATGCTTCCGCTTTCATCACCGGGACCGATTTTGTCATAGACGGCGGATGGAGTGCGGGCAAATGAGCTGGGTGCCAGCTTTTTTCCTATTGGATCATCCCACTTGAGAGACCCGATCTCAGAACATGGCATAACCCTTTATTGATGGCTTGGAGGAGACATCACTTTATGTTTAAGCTTCCCCACTGACGGCATGGAAGAAACCCTGACACTCACCGAACAAAGACACTTCAAGCTGAACCAGCTCAAAGAGAAGGGTCTGAATCCCTTCACCAACAAATTCAGCCCATCGGAAACCTGCCAGGCGGCACGAGATGCCTACCAGGAGGGCCGACAGGTTAAATTGGCTGGACGCATTACCGCTCATCGTGTGATGGGCAAAAGCCAGTTTCTCGATATCCGGGATGGAAGCGGTAAGATACAGATTTATGGTCAGAAACAGCAATTGGGTGAGGAATCATTTGCCTTACTCAAGTCACTGGACATGGCCGATTTCATTGGCATTGAGGGGGAGATGTTCACCACCAAAATGGGTGAAATTTCCGTCAAGATTAGTGGATTCATACTTCTCTGTAAGGCGCTCAGACCGCCTCCCGAAAAATGGCATGGTCTCGAGGATACAGAAATTCGCTACCGCCAGCGCTACTTGGATCTCATGGCCAACCATGATGTGCGGGATGTGTTTCTGAAACGCAGCCAGATCATCAGGGAAATCCGAAACTACCTTCACCAACAAGCCTATGTGGAGGTGGAAACCCCTATGATGCAACCCATACCGGGAGGAGCAGCCGCTCAACCGTTTGTCACCCATCACAATGCGCTGAATTGCCAGTTTTTCATGCGTATTGCTCTGGAGCTTTACCTCAAGCGCTTATTGGTCGGCGGCATCGATCGAGTTTTTGAGATCGGAAAAAACTTCCGGAACGAAGGGATCTCGCGGCGCCATAACCCCGAATTCACCATGCTTGAGGCCTATCAGGCCTATGGTGATTACCAAAGCATGATGGATTTGGTTCAGGGCATGATCACCCACGTAGCCAATAAAGTCCTCGGCACCCTCATCATCGAGCACCGGAACCGTGAGGGGGAAGTCACACGAACCATTGACCTGACACCTCCTTGGCGCACAGTCACCTACAAGTCTCTGATTTGTGAAAAGGCAGGGGCAGATTGGTTTGAACTCACCCCCGCCGCACGTCGGGAAAAGGCCATTGAACTCGGGGCAGAAATCCAACCTGAGGATGAGGATTTCGAGGTCACCAACGCCATTTTCGAGAAATTCATCGAACCGACCCTGATTCAACCTACTTTTGTCACCCACCTTCCAAAGGAGCTGGTGCCCTTGGCTAAGCTCAGTCCGGAAGATCCCGACACGGTGGAAGTCTTTGAATGCTGTATCAACGGCCAGGAGATCGCCCCTGCTTACACCGAGCAAAATGATCCCATCGTCCAGAGAGAAAGGCTCGAGCAGCAAGCCGGTGGTGAACAACAAAAACTGGATGAGGACTTCCTCCTGGCTCTGGAACATGGCATGCCTCCAGCAGGGGGCATGGGTATGGGGATCGATCGTCTTTGCATGATGTTATTGGGGCAGGAATCCATTCGAGACGTCCTGTTATTCCCACAGATGAAGCCTCGACAACGCCAGGAATCAGCCCCTGAGGATTCGGCTCAGGCCCAGACCAAAGAGGCCCAATCTTAAGCCAACACCAGCCTCCGGAACTTCGGGGAAGACTTCAGCAATAAAATGTCAGCCTAGTGGTGACATGACCCCGATTTGGATGAGGTAGGCTTCCTGTTCTTCAAGTAAGCCCAGGGGCTCGATCACTTTCATGCCATGCCATGATTGTAATGTCCTAGGGGTGTTTGAAGGACCTGCCGTTTCCATGAATCGGGCGGCAGAAAGCTGGTTGCGGCTCAAAAGGGTATCATCCATCCGTGCTCCACAGAAATCACATCCCTCAAGATCGGCATCACTCAGCAAAGCACCTCTCAGATCGGCCTGATCAAACCGCGAAAAGGTCAGGTTAGCACCTCTCAGGTCCACCCCTTTCAGGCATGCTCCAGTAAAGTCACACAGCTTGAGCTGAAGACCTCGAAGATTCCGACTAGCGGGATTCCAACCGCGAAAATCACCTCGGACAATCACTTTTGGCCCCTCCTTGCCGTGACGGTAAGTTTCGAAGTCTTCCAGTAATCGGAAA
The DNA here is from genome assembly GCA_023257935.1 of Verrucomicrobiota bacterium. GTDB lineage: Bacteria > Verrucomicrobiota > Verrucomicrobiia > Limisphaerales > AAA164-E04 > UBA7971. The sequence continues at coordinate 5,017 of JALRAZ010000274.1, read as the reverse complement.
GCCTGACATTCAGCCTCTGAAGTGAAACCGAGTGCATCGAGACGTTCTTCGTGCCAGGGTCTTCCCTCTTGATGATATCCTGTGGTCCGTTCCCAAAATCCAAGACGATTGTCTTTGAGAAACTGAAGTGAGATCACCCATTTGAGGCTCTTATAAAAATAGCGGCTTGGAAAAACCGTCCGCATGGGAAAACCGTGTTCGGGTGCCAATGGCTTACCATCCTCCTTGTAGACAAGCCAACCGTCCTCCAAAGCCAGGGCAAGGGAGGTCGAGGTGTCGTGATTTCGAGACGATGAGGCTGCAAAACGAACAAATCGAGTATCAGCAGGAATCCCCCCAGGCAGCCCCTCCAACAAGGTGGCCAAACGCACCCCCTCAAAGCACGTATCACGTCGACTCCAGCCCGTGACACAATGAATGTCACACACCAATTCCTCCGAAGGCAAGGCAAGCACTTGGTCATAGCCTATGGCCCCAATAGGCGTCTCCTCATGCAGTATGCTCAGTCGCCATTGTTCTGGGTCCAGGGTGTTCGGGCAGGAGGCACGCTCCCCAACCACTGGAAATCTGGTCGTCCAGACTTGGCCCGGTGGAAGACGGTTTGGTTTATCCAGATCCTTGGCCATTGGGAGAGCATTTGCTGTCTTCCCTCGCTCTGTCAATCCTTGAGCCAGTCTCTCATTGAGACCAAGACTCGGCGCAAAGAATAAGTCAAATACCTCATTCAGTTGATCCAGTTTCAAGGAGGGACGGGGCCACCTCAAACACAAGACGAAACAACGCGCTGGGATGACTGGCTGGAACCTGAATCCACTGCAGGGATGAACCCATGACTGGTTGGACTTCTCCTTGGTCTACCCAATGCCAATTACCTGCCTCATCCAGTTGCCATTGGCTTAGTTTGACCCCGACATGCCTAATTGCTGAGCTCCAGAGCAATCGGAAGGAATGGGTTCCAACAGGTTGGATCTTCAGTGATGGGATCGGGCCCATGATGGGTTGAACCCACTCTGATACCCGATCATCGAGCGTGGGATCATGGGTTGAACTGATAAGCTCGATGCGATGATTTTCATACCCATAGGTTGGGGTCTGCAACTGGCGGCTCAGGATCAGGGTCTGACCAGGAGCAAGACTTGGAATGTAGCTTGTGATCAGGTTACCGAAACGCTCATTAGTCACTCCAGGTGGAGGCTGTTCTTCGTGCATGGTGGTAGCTGGCAACTGGTGATGGATCACAACTTCTTTCGCCATGGATGGACCGTGGTTGATCACCCTGATTTCATGATATCGAGGCTGCTGCCAGCGGGCTTGCTCAGGCCACTCGACTTGCAGACTTAGATCTGCCGAGTCGCTGACTTCGAAGGGTTGAGGGGTCAGAGCCTCGCCCGCAGCAGACACCACCTTAACAGGACCACTGCTTGCATTCTCGGGGACCGTCCACCTGATGGTATCGCCCGATAGGAGCTGGAAGGGTAGCGAGCGATCTGCCAACCAGACGGCATCAACCTCAGTAAAACCAGAGCCACTCAAGGTCACCACGCTACCGGGCGGTCCCAAAGTGGGGACCATGGACTGGATCCATGGCAGTAGACCGAGGGAAGCACTTGAGTAGATCATCCCCCCTGGCGTCGTGATCCCCAAAGAGCCAGAACGAGCCTCAGCTGGCACCACAAAAGTCACGCTCAGATTGTCCAACTCAGTCGGTTCTATCACCAAGTCTCCCCATCGAAGGGCTATCAAGTCCTTAAAATGCCTACCCTGAATGGTCACGACCTCACCCACCCTTGCCTTGGCTGGCACAATGGTGTCAATCATCGGGGGTAGGTAAAAAGGTTGATCGGAATGGACGACTCCCCCTGAGTGGAATAGATCAATCGTCCCTGAGGTAGCCCCCCGAGGAATGGTCACCTGCATCTGGGTATCAGCCACTCGTTCAAAGGTGGCGTCCAGACCAGCTACCTGAACCGCATTGACCCGCTGAAATTCTCTACCTTGCAGGGTAACCACAGTGAGTGCCGATCCCTTGAGGGGTGAAAAGGATTCAATCACAGGCTGCCAAGGCAGGATTTCAAATAAGGGCGTAGCAGCCCCCCTGCCCTCAAGTGTCTCGACCACCACTTGGACCTTGCCTGGTGGTAAGTCCGGGATTTGAACATGCAACTGGGTGTCTGCGACTGATTCGAATGCGGCCAGAAGTCCCCCCAAAGTGACCGACTGCACCTCAGACAATTGACGCCCTTCGATGATGAGGGTCGTGCCCACAAAGCCTCTTTGGGGTTCCAGCCGATCCAACACGGGACCAGGCTTCCTGACAGTCAGCTCAAAGTTTGTGTTAACCACTCCTTGATCTGTCTGGAGGGAAAGCTGACCAGAGGCCAGATCTTGAGGGATTTCCAGGTGTATCTGGGTGGGAGAGACCACCTCAGGAGAAAGCATCTGATCTCCGACGAAGACCGCACGAACCTGATCCAAATGAACTCCCTCAAGGGTGACCCTTTCACCCATTCCGACTTCGAGAGGATCCATTGCCCCCACAAAAGGACCCTTGCCAAGCACCAGGAAGGGGGACTCGCTACCACCCTCCCCTGCTCCCGATACCAAACGTAGTAAACCTGAAGTCGCCCCTTCGGGTACACGCACCATAATCTGGGTATCAGCCACCACGCTGAACGAAGCACTCACCTCTGGAGCAAACCAAATGTTTGACACCCCATTGAGACGCCTTCCCCGAAGGGAAACCAATGCACCAGGACTAGCCTGCTTAGGCTCAAAATCAGTCACCAAAGGCTCGGGCCCAACAAGCTTCAATGATGTGTCCGAGACTGCTAGGCCAGCTGGGCTCTCCACTCGGATCAAGCCTGATTGGGATGCATCATTCAGTTGGAACTGAACCTGGGTATCAGCCAAGATAACGAAGCGAGTGGGTTGATCTCCCACCCATAAGGAGTGAATGCTTCCGAGATTGAGACCTTCCAATAGGATGGTGTCACCGGCGCTCCCCAGCTCTGGTTCAAAATGGGTGATCGCGGGCGCCACCTGAAAGATTTCCTGACTGATCACAAAGCCTCTTTCCAGATGAATCGTGATCGGGCCGGAGGTGGCACCGGTTGGGATGACTGCTCGCAAGCGCTGGTCTGAAATGATTTCAAAAGCAGCCTGCATCACGCCAAAGCGCACGCCACTAGTCTGCAAAAGCCCCGAGCCGGTGATTTCGACCAACTCTCCTGGCCGACCTTTGATTTGAGAAATACCTCCGATCCGTGCGCTCACCAACTGAGCCCAGGGGTGATGGATCCATAGCATGCATGCAACAAGCACCAGTCCCAATCGCAATCCAGGTCGGCCTGGCAACACGATACCCTTGGGCTGGAGCTGAATCATGCAGGATGTGTGGATGAACTTCGGGCTCTAGATTCCCGCCTCAGCGTTCCCAGCTTCGGCAGCTTTGCGTCGCTCCTGAAGGAAGGCGCGAAACACCTGCAATTCTTCTTCTCCGTATAGGGTGTGCTCCTTGGGAAAGACCTTCCATTCCATCTGGTAACCAGCCTGGCGACATTGATCAACCTGCTGCTTGACTGGCTCGTGCGCGATGAGCGGGTCTCGACTGCCATGAGTCAGTAAAAACCGATGATCTCGAGCATGCGGCTGAGCCTCATTGAGCAAACTCTCAGGCCGGTGAATGAACCCGGACACACCGATCAACCCGGCCAGGGGGCGGGAAAAACGCATGCCCGTCTCAAGGGTCATCACGCAACCCTGAGAAAAGCCAAACACAAACAAGTCCGTTGAATTCACCCCTTCGGCCTGAAGAAAAGCTTCTAAGGTCTCAAAAAGGAGCAGACGACTGCGGACAATACCCTCTTCATGATCACCTTGAATATCAAACCAGGAGTAGCCACCGAAATAAGGATCCGGTGCGTTCACCATCAGGTAATTCAGCCATGGTAGCTTCATTTGATCGGGCATCCACTGATAGCCATCCATGCTATCACCCAGACCGTGCAGGACGACCATCCAAAAAGGAGAATCTTTTTCAGTGGCTCGAATCAGGTTTGTTGTCAGACCCATACCAGCAATGTAAGGTGCATTCCTCGCGCCTGCGAATCTTAATTGGGAACTTTGGTTGGGCAGGTTCCTTCCCAATCAGGCCACTTAGGTGCCCCACAAAGTAGGAGTCCCATCATCTGTGTCCCCTTCTTGGTTAGCTTGTCTCAGGCCAAAAGGGATGACACAACCCTTGCCTGACGTGTGACCGATGTCAGCCGCATGTCGGCCCCGTGATGGCGGTAAGTCAGCCTCTCATGATCCAAGCCCATGAGATGCAATAACGTCGCTTGGAAATCGTTTACATGAACTGGATCCTGAATGGGAGACCAACCCAAATCATCGGTTTGCCCATGTGTGTAGCCTCCCCTAACACCAGCACCAGCCATGAAAAGACTGAAGGCACTGGGATGATGATCTCGCCCCGTGACACCACTGCGCCCCACTCGATTTTCCCCCAGCGGAGTCCGCCCGAATTCTCCAGCACAGACCACCAAGGTTTCGTCCAGGAGACCTCGTTCCTTGAGGTCACCAATGAGAGCAGCGATAGGTTGATCAATGCAGGCAGCATTGTAGGCCAATTCGGCATCGAGGTTGGAATGATGATCCCATGAGGCGAAGATCAGATTCACAAAACGGACACCACGCTCTACCAGTCGACGGGCCAGCAGACAATTGGTGGCAAAGGAGGCAAAGTGCTGACCACTACCCACCCTTCCTGAACGTTTCACGGGTTCTGGACGGTCCACGCCGTAGGTCTCTAGCAAGGCTGGAGATTCGCTGGACAGGTCCACCAGTTCGGGTGCAGCCATCTGCATGCGGAAAGCCAGTTCATAATTGGCGATTCGACTCAGAATCTCTGAGTCTCCTTTGGCCTGCCAGGCCAAATCATTGATCGCACCAATGGTGTCCAGGAGTTCACGATCCAGAGCTCTGGACGCACCTTCAGGACGATCCAGAGTGAGGATGG
>JALRAZ010000114.1 GCA_023257935.1 Verrucomicrobiota bacterium | reverse complement strand
CGAGTGTTTTTAAACAGTTGCACAAGAACTGTTAAGGTCATCATCTAACAACTGGATCAGGCGCGCCAGAAAGTTGGCATCTCAGATGCTTTATTCCCAAGCCGCAAATAATCAGTGATACCAAATCGGAAAACAGATGGGAGTTAAAGCGCAACGATGGATTGTCATGAGTGATCTAGATGGATCACTGCTCGATCATCATACCTATGCTTACGATGCAGCCTTGCCGGCCCTATCAGCTCTCAAGGACGCTCAAATCCCTCTGGTATTAAACACGAGCAAAACACGCTCGGAATGCCAAAATTTAGCCAAGCAGTTGGGACTGCTGGCACCCATCATTGTAGAGAATGGGGGAGGTATTTCACTCCCAATTCGCCCGGCAAATGGCGATCCATACGGGCATACCGCTGATGTCGAATTCCCGGAAGATCTTTTCATAAGTCTTGGCGTTTCCCGCGAATCCATTCACCGGGTTTTGGATGAAATTGCCACGTGCCGATCACTACGCTATCGCAGCTTTGCGCAAATGTCGCTTGATGAGCTTCGGGACCGCACTGGGCTGGATGAAGCGGGTGCCATCAATGCTCAACTGCGTCAAGTTTCCGAACCCCTACTTTGGGAGGATAGCGCTGAGGCCTTAGCTTGGTTTACCAAGCGCCTGCAGCGTAAGGGACTGACCCTCACTCAAGGAGGCCGTTTTTACACCGTAAGCGGTAAGCATAACAAGGGAGGAGCCTTACATTGGGTCCGCTCCTTTTTTCACTCTCTGTGGCACATGCCAGTCCACATTCTGGCACTTGGAGATGGCCCCAATGATTTGTCGATGTTGGAAGCAGCCGATCAAGCTATATGTGTTCGCTCTCCAGTTCACCCACCCTTGGAGGGTCCTCAAGGTGTCTACTCGACCACTCATTTGGAGGGGCCATCAGGTTGGAATGATAGCCTACTTAACTTCCTTAATGAGATCAAAACCGATACGAGCCTTGAGGGTTTAATCGGCGATGAAACCAATTTTTTATCAGAAGATCTAAGGATGACTGTATGACAGACTTTTACCAAAACGGCGTGATTACCACCCTCCATAACCTGAGGCATCGATCCCTTCAGTCCATCGAAGAGGAGCTGGTTGGTTTTAGTCGGCAAAGTCCCATGGCGCTGATTTTACCCTGTCTTTACTCAGAGCTCGAAGGTCCGGCCCTGAAGGGGATTCTCAGCGAACTGGCCAAGGTTCCCTATTTATCACAGATTGTCATAGGATTGGATCGGGCAGATGAATCTCAATACCGCCACGCGCTGGATTATTTTAGTGTCCTGCCTCAGCCCCATGCGGTTCTTTGGAATGACGGCCCCCGATTGCAATCTCTGATGGAGGCCATGCGCTCCGAGCAGCTTGCGCCAGATCAATTGGGTAAGGGTTGTAATGTGTGGACATGTTTTGGGTTTTTGCTTTCCCCCGGTGGCCCCGCTTCAGTGGCCTTGCACGATTGCGACATCCTCACCTACGACCGTTCGATGTTAGCTCGTCTGCTCTACCCCTTGGCTCATCCCACCTTCAATTTCCGGTTCTGCAAGGGATATTATGCACGCTACGCCGATGGTAAGCTCAACGGTCGTGTGGCGCGTCTGCTTGTCACACCTCTGATAAAAGCCATGGAGCAGGTGGTCGGGCATCACGAGTATTTATCTTTCATGGATAGTTTTCGCTACCCTTTGGCCGGAGAGTTTGCGCTGCGCACCGATGCCATTCCAGACATGCGCCTACCCAGTGATTGGGGGCTTGAGATTGGCATTCTTTCGGAGATGAAGCGCAACTATTCGGTTAACCGCATCTGTCAGGTTGAGCTGGCTGATGTCTACGACCACAAGCACCAGGACCTCTCCATTGACGACGTCTGCAAGGGACTTTCCAAAATGAGTTTCGACATTGGGAAGGCCTTTTACCGAAAGCTAGCCACGAATGGAGTTGTCTTCACTAGCGAGTTGATTCGCACCATCAAGGCTTCCTACTACCGCATAGCTTTAGACTTTGTAGAATCCTTCGCCAAGGATGCTACCATCAACGGGCTGACTTTGGACACCCATCAGGAAGAATCAACGGTGGAACTATTTGCTGAAAACCTGATGAAGGCAGGTCACCATTTCCTAGACCATCCCATGGAAGCCCCCTTCATCCCCTCATGGAATCGGGTAGCCAGCGCCATGCCTGATATCCACCAACAGGTGGTTCGGGCGGTAGAGAAGGACATGGAGGTTCATGGTCGACCTATGAAAAAAGCCACTGAGCTGGCTGTGGCCTGATCTAATCATGCTCATGAATTCAACCGAAGCTTTCAAAGAGGCTGATGGTTTTTTTGAATCTCCAGAAAGCCTTGCTGGTGTATCCTTGCAGAGGATTGTGCAACACCTGGAGGTGATTTATCCGGATGAAGATCATCGGACTTTAGCCAAGGCCTTGTTGTCATGCTTGCATGCTCCCTCTGGATCGCAGCCTGTCGCCCCATGCGATTCTCGAAAACTATGGGATCAACAAGATTGCTTTCTGGTGACCTATGCGGATTCTTTGATGGAGGCTGATAGGCCTCCCATCCAGACCCTGCATCGGTTCCTCAAAGAACACCTTCAGCCGTATTTTTCAGGGGTGCATGTCTTGCCTTTTTTTCCCTTCACCTCCGATGATGGATTTTCCATCTCTGATTACCAAAGTGTCAGAAAAGATCTTGGGCAGTGGGAAGACGTCTCAGCCTTGGGAGCTGATTTTCGACTCATGGCCGACCTGGTCATCAACCATTGTTCAGCCTCTCACCCCTGGTTCGATGCGTACAAGCGCAAGGAGGAAGGCTTCGAGCACTATTTCATAGAGGTCGGAGTCGATGAAGATCTTCAGCAAGTGGTGCGTCCCCGCAATGCTCCTTTATTGCGCCCTGTTCAAACTAGTGAGGGAACACGCCACTTGTGGTGCACCTTCAGTCATGACCAGCTGGACCTTAATTTCAAGGAACCTCGAGTCATGCTGGAAATGGTAGGCGTGCTCGGAAATCTTCTCAAGCAAGGTGTGCGAGGCATCCGTTTGGACGCCATCGCTTACCTCTGGAAACAGGCAAAAAGTCGTTGCATCAATCTGCCACAAACCCACGAAGTGGTGCGTCTTCTGAGGACCTTAATTGAATCCTACCCTGATCCTGTGGTGCTTTTGACCGAGACCAATGTGCCCAGTCACGAAAACCTGAGTTACTTTGGCAACGGCAACGAAGCCCATGTTATTTACAATTTCTCGCTGCCTCCACTTGTTTTGCATGCCTTGCTTTCTGGGGATAGCCGTTGCTTGAAAACCTGGATGATGAGCATGCCACCTGCCTGCGAAGGGACGGCCTATTTTAATTTCCTCGCTTCTCATGATGGGATTGGATTACGTCCTGCTGAAGGTCTCTTGGACGCGCAACAGATGCGTCGGTTGCTCGATCAGATGGAGCAAATGGGCGGCAAAGTCTCATGGCGCACCTCCAACGAAGGGGTGGATACCCCCTATGAGATCAACATCAGTTTGATTGATGCCTTCAAGGCTACTTATGCCACCGGTGTGGATGCCATGTTGGTTGAGCGCTTTCTCTGTGCTCACGCTATCCTTCTGGCTATCGAAGGCATCCCTGCGCTTTACATTCACAGCCTGCTGGCCACTGGCAATGACCACGAGCGTGTTGTCGCCACAGGACACCCTCGAGCCATCAACCGCCATCAATGGCAATTGGAGGAACTGACAGAAAGACTCGATGAACCCACAAGCGTTCAATCCAGGGTGTTTCGCGGCTTGCTTAAATTGCTGAGTTTGCGAAGGCGGCAACCAGCTTTTCATCCTAACGCTACCCAATTCACCCTGCAGTTGGGAGATCAGGTATTCGGCTTCTGGCGACAAAGTCAGCGTCGTGATCAGAGCATTTTCTGCCTGAATAACCTAAGTCATGAACCCGTAAGCCTCGCCTTGAATGATATCAACTTAATCAGCACGGAACCCTGGCACGACATCCTGACAGGGGAGGCCATCGAGGATGCCAGCGGTCAATTGGAACTAGCTCCCTATCAGGTTGTGTGGTTGACCAACCAGACTTTTTGAAGGCTGTGGGCAGATGAGCCAAAAGGGCATCCTTTGATGGGTTGACCCAATCATGAATGGGGTGTTAGCTTGTCGAAACAAGCAGCCAACAAACATTTCCTACTGCCATGCC
>JALRAZ010000035.1 GCA_023257935.1 Verrucomicrobiota bacterium | reverse complement strand
GGTATTCGTTTTCCGTAACCCCCTTGAGGTTCACGAACACCTTCCATTTGACAATGCAGTCAAGCTTGCACGTGAGCAGCTTGGCGGCCATCCTTACTGGCCCGAATCGCGTTACCGCGAACTGCTCAGCGACGGCAGAATCACCGTCGCAGACCTGCAGGCGGTTCTGCAGGAAGAAGGTCCAGCGCAGTCTGAGCAGCCCACCGAGCCTGTGTACAGCCGTCGCCGCATTCGCGAAGTGATGCTCACGCATCCGCTCTCAATCGGCCCCGATGCCGCTCTTCGCTGGGTGGTTGCTGAGACAGATGCACTTGAACGCTTCTGCCCGACCACTCCTCTGGCTGTACGTGAACGACTGCTTTCGTCGACCAGTCACTGGATTGCCGGGAATGCGAAGCAGATTCGGGAGTCGGAGCAACCATTCTGGGCAAGCGTCCGCAGCATCCTTGATCGCGCTGGTGCACCGCCGGCACGGCTGAGGGACGAGCAGTGGGAGGTCGTGGTGCTGCAGATCCTCTGGCAGATCTGCCGCCGTGCAGCGATCCAGACCACACCTGCAGCACCGCAACCCTGTTCAGCCTGGGTATTTACCGTGGTCTTTTCCATGGGCCCGAAGTCAGCGAAGAAAAGGTGATTCGAGCTGGCAAGACCTTTGGGATTGTGATCGCCCTGGTAGCCATGATTGTGGCACCGCTGCTGGCCGGACAGGACAGTATCTTTGGTTACCTCCAGAAGATGAACGGGCTTTATTTTATCCCCATTCTCTCGGTGATGGTGGTGGGGCTGGTTAGCCGACGGGTCCCAGCCTGGGGAGCCAATGTGGCCCTGATTGTGGGTTTCGCCGCCATCGCACTCGGTTATTTTGTGCCGTCTCTGGCCGAGAGAGTGAACGCCATGCATGAGTTTCACTTCCTGGGTGCGGTATTTGCTGGCCTGCTGCTGATCATGGCTATCAGCCGCCTGGCACGCCCACTCCCAACTCCCTGGGAGCACACCCACTCCGGAGACGTGGACCTGACTCCCTGGCGCTGGGCCTGGCCCATGGGTTTGGGCTTGGCTGTGACTGTCCTCTTGCTCTACCTGGCCTTTGCCGACACCAGCGTGCTTTAGGGCTTTAGAATTTGAGCGTGTCGCGAAGGAGTTTCTCCAGCACCTCGGTGTTAGGCGGCGGGCCGAACACCACGCTGTTACCCACCATGGTCTGGGGCATGGAACTGCGTCCGCCTTTTTGAGAATTGATCTGATAGACTTCGATATTTTCTCTCAGCTGCCCCTGCACGGCCAATGATTCCATGCTGCGAGCCAGGGCCTGCTCACCCACAAGCTGGCCCGCGTAGGCGCGCACGGCTGAAAGAGGCTTGGTTTTGGCATGATCGCTGAAAAGCCAGGTGTCAAAGGCATCGTATTGCTCGGGAGCCAAGGCCTGAACCGCCAGGCAGATGCGTGCATAATCACAGGCCCCTTGGTGGGATTTGGGCGTGCTTTTCATGCGCGGGTTGCATTGCGCATCCAAGGGCATGGGCACCATGGTACAGGAAAGCTTGCCCTCATATTTGATGAGTAACTCGCGAATATAACCATGCAGCTGGCGGCAGTGATGGCAGGTGTAATCAAAGAGGCAGGCAAAACGTTTGGGAGCGCTGGGATCACCCAGAGTTGGCAGCTTGCGCGAATCAAGCCGAATCCCACTGTTGGGTACCGGGAAGGGCTCAGTCGGGAAGGCAAAGGTCTCCATGGAAGCAGCGGACTCAGCAGGCACTTCCGTCACCGCTTCTCCTTGGGCCGGATTCCCTGAATCAGGCTCGGCTGCCTCAGCGGTTGTGGCCTGAGCCTGGGCGATCTCTTGGCTTGAACCTCCTTCAAGGGTCGATGAACCCTCTGAGGCAGGGGGAGCCATCGACACCACCTCAAGCTGAGCATGAGAGGGATACTTCCATGGCACGCCCGCGACGACGACCAATGACAATGGGATCACCGCTAGGGCTCCCCCCCAGGCAATCCGCACTCCGAGCTGCCGGGCCAGTAGACCTGACTTAAACAGGAAGAGTAAGGCTGCGAAGGAAGCCAGAGCGTGGGCCGAGCAGCAATAAGGACAAAAGGCGCCAATGCTGAATGCCTGGACCCCAACAAACCACAAGGCACCGGTCAGGATGGCCAAGGAAAGGATCAAGAGCCCGTTGAATGCACGACGAGAGGTAGAGGACTCAGTAAGGGTGACTCGAAAACTCAGGAAAAGGAAACTCACATAAAGCACCAGCCCAGGCAGGGTGATGGGAATGCCAAGCCAACGCCCCCAGTGACTGGAAAGGACCTGATCGCAGGTCGATTCCGGACCGCATCCAGGCAACGCCGAACTACCCTTGAGGCTCAAGTATAAAGTCAGGCAAGCAGCCAGGACCATTGCCAGACGCGCCCAATTCAGCCAAGTGTTGCTGGAGGCATCCGAAACAGCCTGAGAGCGGGTCGAAGGCTTGTCGACCGAAGCTTCGACCGCATGTGAAGGAGATGACTTCTTTTTCTTGCCCATTTGCTAACCTATGATGTCGGAAAGG
>JALRAZ010000529.1 GCA_023257935.1 Verrucomicrobiota bacterium | reverse complement strand
GTTGGCTTGGATTTCCAGTCCATCGTAGCTCTTCCACTTGTCTGGGTAGCCGATTTTGGTACCAAACTTTTCGAGCTTCTTCAGTGCCTCGACCTTGGTTGGGGTGGTCATCCAGCCCAGCCCTTGAATGCTCTCCTTCATGGCCTCCTTGAGATTGGCTACCAGTGTCATCATTTTTTCCTTGGCTTCGGGTGGAAAGTGGCGCCGCACGTATTCCTTGCCGACCAGTTCACCCAGGCTCCCGTTGACCAGGTTGATGGCTCGGCGGTCACGCGGCTCAGGTGCTTCCTGGCCTCCCAATGTCTTGTTATAAAAGTTGAAATGTGCCTCAGCAAGGGGCTGGCTCAGGTAAGGGGCAAAATCGACCAGCACGCGAGCGCGGAAGTAATCCTTCCATACGCTCAAATCGTTGCCCTCAATGACCTCATTGAGTCCCCTCAGGTAAGAAGGTTGGCGGATGATGAAGTCCGACTCGCTGGCGACTCCATTGATTTCGAGGTAGCGATCCACATCCAGTGCAGGAAGCAAAGCTCGCAGTTCGGCGCGCGAGTTCTTGTTGTAGGTCTTGAGCCGATCTCGGTTTTCCACCCTCGTCCATTGCTTGCTCGCCAAGGATGCTTCCAAAGCATAAACCCGCTCTGCACGAGCCTTGGCCCCGTCCAGCTCGGCGGCCTCGAAAAGGCTGGTCAGCATCTGGCGGTAGGCCTCCTGAAGGCCCTTGGATCGCTCATCATCCATGATATAATAATCGCGATCAGGTAGGCCCAGGCCGCTTTGGGTCAGGTAAACAGCGTAACGGGTGGATTCACGGGCGTCCTGATTGATGTAGGCCCCCAGAGGGTGGGTGATGCCCCAGCGGCTGGCCATGGCCCACACCTCACCGAAGCTTTCTTTGCCGCCCAAGTCGGTGATGGCATCGAGCATGTCTGACACCGGCTGGATCCCGCGCTGATTGATGCCCTCCTCATCCAAGAAGCTGCGGTATAGGTCGCGAATCTTCTGGGCATCAGAACCCTGAGACAGACCTTCCTGTGCGCTGAGCTCATCGATGATGGCCTGCACGGCATCACGGCTTTCCTCGTGGAGCATCACAAAGGAGCCCCATCGAGTCTTGTCAGCGGGGATTTCGGTTTTCTGGATCCAGCCGCCATTGGCAAAGGCAAAGAAGTCATCCTGCGGGCGGACTTCACGATTCCATCCTTGGGTATCCAAAATGGGTTTTTCGGCTGCGACAGCCCGATCCGGTGCCTGGGTGAACAGGGTGCTCAGTAGGATCAGTGACCCGGTGCCTATGGGCTGGAGATAAGTCTTCGAGGTCTTCATCATCGTGCTCTATTTTGCTCTGTATGAGTGCAACATAGGAAGTCACCGGCGACATGCAAGTGAGTTCTTATGGCACACCGAGGATTGAGTCGAACCGTGGCTTGAATGTTTTTGATCTCGAAAGCCACTGGCTGGTTGGGTAGTTTTCGAGAATGTTCTCCCCCAAGTTTGTTCCCTTCAAGCGGGCTTTTTGGCCTCTGCCTTTGCCTCTGCCTTTTCAATCTGCTCTGCTCCTGCTCCTACTTGGCACGCTTTGCCTGACTAGTCGTTTGCAGGCAGCAGACTCCGCCGAGCAACCCAACATCATTCTTATTTTCTGCGATGATCTGGGCTACGGTGACCTGGGTTCCTACGGTCACCCTACCATCAGGACCCCTTACTTGGATCGCATGGCTCGTGAGGGGATGCGCCTGACTGATTTTTACTCAGCTGCATCGGTTTGCACCCCCAGTCG
>JALRAZ010000503.1 GCA_023257935.1 Verrucomicrobiota bacterium | reverse complement strand
CCGGTCAAGATCAATGAACAGGCAGCGCAGGCCGAACATACGGGCCTGATGGCCAGGATTGATGCAGGCCCTGGAGGTTTCCTTTTCCTTCGATGGTTCCTCAGGGAATGAAAGCCAATGGCCTCCTGACCAGTCATTTCTGGGAATTGATGTGGGGAACATCTTGCGCGGCAATGGGGTCAATCCTACCTCTGCCAAGGGAGCATTCAGTGGGAGCGATTGGAGTCGATCGGGCCTGGATGGGGATGATTTTTTCTCCTTTTCCCTTCAGCCGAATTCAGGCTACCGGCTTGGGATTGACACGCTGCAATGGGAAGAACGCCGATCTCTCACCGGTATTGGAGCTTGGTCGCTGCGATCGAGTTTAGATGGTTTTACAACCGATGTCGTAGCGCCCTTTCAGGTGCCGGATGATAGCCTGGTCCGTACTCACGCCATCTCACTGCCTCAAAGCCTGTTTGGTGAGCTGACTGAAGAAATCGCTTTTCGCATCTACGGCTACGAAGCCGAATCTGCTCGCGGCACCTGGCGCTTGGACAACGTGCAGCTCACTGGCAGTCTGACAGCTGTTCCCGAGCCTGAGGCCATTCAATTGGTGACTGGCTCGCTTCTATGCTTGGTTTTTATGTATCGGCGCTGGACCTCTCATCACCTCAGGCGGGATGTGATTCCGCACTGACTGGATCTTTAGGGTGGTTTTTGAAGCAAGACTCATTGACTTGCCCTCCGTTCACGGGAACAATTCACACAGCAATCAGATTAAAAAGCATGGCAACCAAGACCCCATCTAAAAGCAAAGCACCAGCCGCAAGTGATAGCACGGGCTCAGGTGAAAAACAGCGAAATCTTGATTCAGCCATCCAATCCATCACCAAAACCTTTGGTGAAGGCAGTATCATGCGTCTTGGTAATGCGCCTTCTCAAAAGAAAATCGATGTGATTTCGACCGGGGCTCTTTCCATGGATTTAGCTCTGGGTGTGGGAGGGCTGCCTAGAGGAAGAATCATTGAAATTTACGGCCCTGAATCATCGGGTAAAACAACCGTGATGCTTCATGTCATTGCCAATGCTCAGAAAGCAGGAGGCACGGCAGCCTTCATCGATGCTGAGCATGCTCTAGACCCTGGCTACGCTCGCCGCCTTGGGGTGAATTTGGACGATCTCCTGGTTTCTCAACCCGATAGCGGTGAAGAAGCACTCACTATTTGTGAAACCCTGGCTCGTTCAGGGGCGCTGGATGTCATTGTTGTGGATTCGGTGGCAGCGCTGGTCCCCAAAGCAGAGCTTGAGGGAGACATGGGTATGGCCACCATGGGCATGCAGGCGCGGTTGATGAGTCAGGCGCTCAGGAAATTGACTTCCGTACTCAATAAAGCCAAGACCACTTGTTTGTTCACCAATCAACTGCGGGAAAAAGTGGGGGTCATGTTTGGCAGTCCTGAGACGACTCCAGGTGGTAAGGCACTCAAGTTCTACGCTAGCGTGCGAATCGACATCAGAAGAAAGGAAACACTCAAGGACAGTTCCGGTGTCGCGATAGGGAACCATGTCAAAGTGAAAATCGTGAAGAACAAGGTGGCCCCTCCCTTCGCCGAAGCCGAATTTGATATCATCTACAATCAAGGTATCAATCGTGAAAGTAGCATCCTGGACGTGGCCCAATCTTGTGGGGTGGTGCAGAAGCGTGGCGCCTGGATTCAGTATGATGGCGAACTCATTGGCCAAGGGAAGGAGGCAGCCCGAGCTGCTCTGGCTGAAAATGCTGAACTCACAGAGAAAATTATCCGAGATATCATGCTCAAGCGAAATCCCCAAGAAGCGGAGGTGACCGAGGATCAATCCGCTCAGGAGGTAGTGTCGCCTACTGATGAGGCAAACTGAGTCACTATTTCAACTCTACCTCTTGCGACATAATGGAAAAGCCTCGCATCCTGATACTCTGCACGGGTAATTCATGCCGAAGTCACCTTGCAGAAGGTATCTTGCGTCATGCAATGGGAGACCGGGCTGA
>JALRAZ010000105.1 GCA_023257935.1 Verrucomicrobiota bacterium | reverse complement strand
TCACAGCCATCTACCTGCTGATGGTGGTGGCCGGCATGCTGGCAGCTCAAAGTTTTCGCCATCTTATGACTCTGCGTAGCCTCAAACTTTATTTCTCAAGCATGATGACCGCCGCAGCCCTCCTCACGCTATTCCATCACTGGCATCACACATACTGAATCAACCTAACGCAATAATCTCTGTGACCATGCAATCACATATCGAACGGTTTTTCGTACCAGGCCTGGCCCATGCCTCCTACCTCATTGTCAACCAGAACGAGGCCGCTGTGGTGGATCCCCAGCGGGAGGTGGACGCATACATCCTGGAAGCCAAGGCAAGAGGTGCCTCCATCAAGGCCATTCTCAACACACACCCCCATGCCGACTTTGCCTCCGGATTCATGGAACTTGCCCAAAAAACGGGAGCCAAGGTCTATACCTCGCACCTCGCGCCGGTGACTTACCCGCACCTCGCAGCCAAGGAAAACGATGTGATCTCTCTAGGCGAGGCCCAACTACGCATCCTCGAGACACCAGGACATTCTCCTGATAGCTTGAGCTTTGTGTTGGAAGAAGAGCAACCCATGGCGGTTTTCACCGGAGACCTCCTATTTGTGGGTGATGTGGGTCGCCCCGACCTACGCGACGCTGACGCCGACCCGACAGATTTGGCCGGGAAACTTTATGATTCGCTGTTTGACAAGATAATGCGTCTACCTGATGCGACTCAGATCCACCCAGCACATGGCGCCGGTTCTCTGTGTGGTAGAGCCATCGCATCAGAGGCTTTTTCCACCGTTGCACGCGAGCGGGCCGATAACTGGGCCTTGAAACTCACCGAGAAGCCAGCCTTCGTGCAGGAAATGATTGCTAACTTGCCAGATCGACCTGCCTATTTCACCTATGACGTGGGAGTTAATTTACAGGGAGCACCTGCTTTAGACTCTCTTCCCGAGCTTGGGCCAGTAGCAGCAGAAGGCATCATTGAGGGGCAGCAGCGAGGCGCTCAAATTTTGGACATTCGATCAGCCGGAGCCTACGGTCAAGGTCATCTCTCTGGCAGCCTGAATATCGGGATTGCCAGTCATCTCTTTTCGACCTGGACCGGCTTTTTCATACCGGGGGGATCGTCCATTTATTTGATCGCCCAAACCCAGGAAGAAGTGACGAGGGCCCGCCTCGAGTTGGCCCGAATCGGCTACGATCATGTGGAGGGATATCTCCTGGCTGAGGATCTTCCCGAAGCACTCTGCCAGACCACCCAGGTATCCGCATGCGACCTCCGCGATTGGATGGAGCAGGGAGTCATTGGGCAGATCATTGATGTGCGCACTTGTGGCGAGCGCAAGGCAGCCCATATCGAAGGCTCACTCCACATGCCATTGCCTCACCTCAAAGCCAAGGTCAACCAACTTAGATCAGACCTTTCCACGGTGGTTTACTGTGGGAGTGGTTATCGAAGTGCGATAGCTGCCAGCCTACTTCAAGCCACGGGGTTTGAGAGAGTTTACAATCTCATGGGAGGGATGCAGGCGTGGGAGAGTCGACAATGTGGCTGCTTCGAACCAGCCGAGATGGTTTATGCATCACAGAGCGAATAAGCATTTCAGCCGTTTGAAAAGGTAGTTAAAACCCCTTGTTGCATGGCCGGTAAGAGCCCAAACCTGCTTGCTACACTTATCGCTGCCCTAGACGTACCCGATAGAATTGAACACCAAACAACGCCTTCCGGGTATCCCTAAAGGACGTTTTGGCAGTGTCGGCCTGCAACACACCAATGAGGGTCCATCGCTGAAGATCATCGCTGGCCTCAATCAGATGGACGTGATTGATGACACTCTGTATCAGCAGTTCAAACCCAAGCTTCGTCCTATCCAGAGACAATACCTTCGGCGAAATAGGAGGATAGATTAGCTCAACCGGATGCAAGGAACCCTTGCCGGTCAGGTGAGTCGCCAAGTGCACCGCCAAATTTTCGGGAGCAGCACTGGGCTTGACCGGGAGAAACTGGTCATTGAAAAAAATCAGTTCCCCATCGACAGTCCCAGTGATGCGGATACTGCAATAATAGGCCATCCCTTCAATCCCCTGGGCCTCTAGGGTAAGCTGGATCAGGGAATCGCTCCGATGGCTCAATTTAAGGCTTTCAATGCGCTGCAGATCCACAAGGTCGGCGGCCACATCAGCCAGCCATGGATCGTAGGCATAAAGGCGTGCCTCAACCATCACCTCTCCAGGGTCTTCAACAGTCAGAGGCACCGTAGCGGCGAGATCCACCACCACCGGTAAAGCCTGAACCATTAGCTGGCCGATCAACACGCTACCCAAATGGAGCAAGGTATGGAGCCACCCTCGGTTCATACCTTGTTAGCCACCGACTGGGAGGGTGAGTGCCGGGCCCTGGCGCATGGAAGTCCCTGATTGAAAGGCATACAGGTGATTGAGCAGCATGAAAGTCGACTTAGTTTCCAGATCGTCGTCCTGGATAAAAAAGTAATGATCCCGGTAACGCACTTGGAT
Source organism: Verrucomicrobiota bacterium (assembly GCA_023257935.1). Classification (GTDB taxonomy): domain Bacteria; phylum Verrucomicrobiota; class Verrucomicrobiia; order Limisphaerales; family AAA164-E04; genus UBA7971. The sequence continues at coordinate 5,385 of JALRAZ010000105.1, read as the reverse complement.
GGCAGCATGCCTGGGAGCCTCTTGGGACACTTGAATCCGAAACCTTTTCCCGGCTGGAGTTTGGGACCAATCAAAAGGCTGCTGCTTGTCGTCAAGTGTCTGAGTGACCAAACCTCGAGACAGATCCTCATCAGGTACCTGCACATTCTGAGACAGATAAAAAAGTATGGAGAGGATGGATCGCGTCTTGATGTAAACATGACGTTCGGATGGCTTCTCCTCAATGGACTGCGAAACCGAATACTTTGTGACCTCGTTTGTCAGCCCCAGGCTTGAGGTGAGGAGTTTTTTCTCGGGGCTTTCAACAGTGTTGGGTGGGTAGTAAAGCTGAACCGAACCCTGATCACCTCGAACCCAACTCATTTGGCCATTCATTTGCATGGTGCGCATGGCACCCAGTAGGGCTTCCATCCTGAGCGCCCCATCGGGGGCGTGGAGTGGGGTCGGGCCTGAGGCTGCCGTGGCATTAAAGACGCCATTGATCTGCTCCACGGCGATTCCAAAGACTCGATCAATACCCCATCCTGATTGAGTCATGACCAGCAACTCATCCAGTGAAATGGGAGTCAGGAAGTTCTTGAAATATTCGTCCCCTTCAATGGGTACGTAACTGACCGTAGGCGCCGTGGACAGGGTGATTGCCCCTGAGGGATCCAGAAATCGACCCGAACCATACCAAGGAAACCTTGCACTCAAGCCCACCTTACTCTCAGCCTTGAAGGATGTGGTGACGCTGGAAGTGTCCAAGAAAAAGGGTGTATCCCGATAACGCAACCGAACCAGATTGAGTAGGAGCTCTTCCTTTTTATTCTGAATCAACACCTGATTGTAGGCAGCATGACTCAAGCGAACCTGACGGGTGTTGTCGACCGAACAACCACTGAGCGCATGCCATAGAAGGAGACCCAATAGGACAGACTTTTGCATGAGTCCATCCTCCTTGGAGATGACCAGGATGTCAAAAATAACCGAGGCAGCGATAAAGTTGTTCCGGAGTCAACGCGAAGAAAAACCCCGATGGGAAAAGGACCCATCGGGGTTTTATTGAAACCTACCCTTACCAACCCATCACTTATTGAATGGTCCCGGTGACTTCCTGAACCCGGATATAGGCCTGGGACTCTTCACGAGTCGAAACCTCCACCGATTGACTGAAACCACTTCCTTCGAATGTGGCCACTACCTCCCAGGAATCTGGGCTGAGGTCATGGCTCATTTCGACAAGGTAGCTCCTGCCAACCTCGGTAACCACCTCAAGACGTAGGACGCCTTCTTGGTGATGCATGGTCTGAATCAGGCCAGGTGTGGTAAGCCGAGCGTTAGCTTCGGGGTGGTAATAACTACCCACGCCCATGATGGCCTTCTGGCTACCCTCCACACCAAAGAGCATGGGTTGATTCAGGCCGATGGCGCTCCCTCGGGTGGCACCGGCAAGGGGTGCAAACACCAGACGCAGGATAGGCTCATCGGGCTGATGTTGGATGCCTAGCAGCTGGGCGTCGTCCCAGGCCACCATGGCGCTGTCTGGTGTCGAGCTAGCGTGCCTTCCAAGGCTGAATCCTGGCAGCTGAAGGGAGTGAATGGTTCGAAGGCGTAATACCGACGGATCCCATTCCAATCCGAACTGGATCCCCATCAAGCCCTCGATTGAATCAGCATACACATCCATGAACACATCCCCATCAGAGCTAATGGTTGCTCAAACATGTTTTGGTGGCCGTCAATAGATGCTATGCTTTACAGAAGCGTGGTTAATCCCCTCTTGTCGACTGGCTCTGAGAATGCTAGATCAGAAAGCTTAGTTGCCAATGCCTGATTTCACGGACTGGCAGCCCATAACCATTATGCTAAGAGCCGGTATCGTCGGCCTACCCAATGTAGGCAAGTCCACCCTATTCAATGCCATCACTCGGACCCGCAAGGCCGAGTCGGCCAACTATCCCTTCTGTACGATCGATCCCAATGTTGGGGTGGTCACGGTACCCGATGCCAGGTTGCAACCGTTGGCTGAGATTGCAAAAACCAAGACCATCATCCCCACTTCTTTTGAATTCGTGGATATCGCAGGCTTGGTCAAAGGAGCGGCACAGGGTGAGGGTTTGGGCAACAAATTCCTAAGTCACATTCGAGAAGTGGATGCGATCATCCAGGTCATTCGCTGTTTTGAAGATGAGGACATTCATCATGTTGCGGGCAGCATTGACCCAATCAGGGACATCGAAACCATCCTGACTGAGCTGGTGATGGCAGACATGGAATCCGTCCAGAAAAGCATGGATCGAAGGGCCAAGGATGCCAAACGTGGCGATAAGGATGCTAAGGCTGAATATGCTGTGCTAGAGAAAGTCATTCCCCACCTGAACGAGGGCAAACCAGCCCTCACCCTTGATCTTTCAGAGGAAGAATGGGCTATCCTAAAACCTTTTTTCCTACTGACGGCCAAACCCACCATTTTCGCTGCTAATGTAAAAGAAGATCAGCTTGCCACGGCTGATGAGAATGCTTACGTGCAACAAGTTCGCCAGTATGCCACCCAGAACCACGGCTGTGAAACCGTCATCATCAGTGCCCAGATCGAGAGTGATCTCGTCGATCTTGACCCTCAGGAAGCAGCCGATTTTCTCAACGAAATGGGAGTCAAGGAATCAGGTGTTGGATCGATGATTCGCCAAACTTATCACCTACTTGGGCTAAGAACCTACTTCACGGCAGGTGAAAAAGAAGTGCGTGCTTGGACAATTCAAGAAGGCTACAAAGCACCTCAAGCGGCAGGAGTGATCCACACAGATTTCGAGCGAGGCTTCATCAAGGCCGAGACTGTGGCTTACAAGGACCTTGTCGATTGTGGTTCGGTGGCCTCAGCTCGAGAGAAGGGTCTCTACCGCATGGAAGGCAAGGAATATGTGGTCAAGGATGGCGACGTCATGCTATTTCGCTTCAATGTCTGAAGCCAAATAGCCTTGGCTTTGAAAGTTGTTATAGACGCCCTTAGGCAACGCACCAAAGGCCAATCGAGTCAGGCAAATTTAAGTCCCGAAGGCTGAAAACACAGGCTTTTTTCCGATGCGACCAGACTAGTTGGAGACATCCCATAAAAAGCCTGTACTTCGGTATTGAAGTGGCTGTAGCGCTTAAAACCAAGTAAGAGTGCAATGCTCTTGAGAGAACAGCCTTGGCGAACCAATTGACGGGCTCGGATCATTCTTTGCTCCCTCATCCATGACTTGGGGGTCATCCCAAGGGTGGTTTGAAACATCCTTTCCAACTGACGTGTGGATATCCCTAGAGTTTGAGACACCTCTTGGACTTTGTAACTGCATTTGAAGGCAAGTTCATCGAGGTTCTGGGGGTAGTGAACTCGCCTAGCTGAATCAAAATAAACCCCTCCATTTCTTAACAAAATCATGACTGTATCCCATTGTGTTTAAGCCGGAAACTTATGGTTATAAACTTATTCTAATTATTTTGTATTTCAACGCAAAAATAGCCAATTTCCTTATTTTTAACAGGTTTTTTATGTTTATTAACATTTTTTAAAAAGCTTTCTAAAAGCTGAAATAAATTTTTTATTTCCGCCTTTTAGATAGGTTATTGTTGATCTCGGCATAGCTTGGTCCTAGTTTTAATTCACCAACTTTCAATGCACTCCCACCTTCCTGGATTATATCCCGATTGATGCAGTTCGATCTAAGTTCTTGATCCAGGTTTTTGAAGGAGCCAATCAAGCAACTCCAAGCAAAGTCAATACACCATGAAACACCCAAAGCGCCCTGCCTTCAGCATCCTCTATGTTGATGAAAACGAGCATTCGCTGAAGCATTTTCAACGTCTGCTGGAACCCTATTTTCACATCCTGGTGGCTACCAATGCGAGAGATGCTTCACTGACTTTCAAAGCACATAAGCAGCACATCGCTATTGTGGTGTCGGATTTCAATCTTGCTCAAAATAAGGGTATCGAAATGCTGGGTAAAATGAAGGGTCAGAAGCCTGAAGCCCTCTACCTTGTCTCGCTAAGGTATTCTGAGCTGGAATACACACTCGAGTCGTTCGACAAGGACGGGCTTTATCATTACCTGCACAAACCATGGGAAGGAACAAACCTCCTACTCTGCATCCAAAGGGCCATGGAATTTTTTCTCGTGAACCATCAGCATCGGATTTTGAAAGAAAAATACTGGTCCCATCTCCAACAAACCTTTCTTACCGAACGAATCCTTTCCCTGCATCTCCTAGCGGCTGAGGTCAGTCATTTATATCAAGACACCCTCGAGGCAGTGCAGAGCTTTATTGGCATGGATCACCCAGATGAAAAACCAGCTCCAGAGACCCTTCCCACCTTCCAGGCCAAACAATCTTTACATCATCTTTTTTCACGATTGAGCACGCAAAGTCAGAATCTTTCTGACCTTCTGTGCATCGGATACGATCAGGGAAAAAAGCCCACATCAAGGGATGGCTGGAAATCATGCTCACTGAGGGCTTTGATCCAAACAGCCATTGATGCCTTTCAACGCACCTTTTCCGAGCGCAAGCACCGCATATCCCTGGACCTTGACAGCAAACAGGACAGCATCCTGTCCATACCCGTGCATCTGGAACAGCTCATCCGCCTGCTATTTCAGGCACTTCCATTTTTTGTAAGCCAAGGGGCCTTGATTCGTATTCGCATCGAAAAGGTCCAGCATGCGGCCGGGTCGGCGCTTTATATCCTGATCAAGGCAAGATCGGATTGCAAACCATGCGATGGCACACGAGCACTGCTTCATCCTTTTGATTCCTGTTCTGAAGCCAATCAGCAGTTTGGCCTGCACCTGCTGGCCATGTGCATTGTCTCCCACCACTTGCAAGGAGGTGTCAAATCAATCGATGAAGCCCGCGGACAAGGGGAGAGCCTAGCCATTGTCCTACCCTGTAAGCCCAGAAAAAACCGACCCAGAAAAACGACTGCCATGGACTGGCGGCGACACATGGCAAAGGGGACCTTGACTCAAATCATTGGCTCAATGACCGGAGATCAGACCCTTCATTCCTGAAGATCCATGGGGCGATTGGATCGTTCAGATTGCCACTGCTTTATGGTTTCCAGATCCAACTGTCTTGCATCCTTGAAAAGAACTTTCTCAGGATCTCTGGGGCCTTTTCCATCAGAACTCATCTGACGCCATTTTCTGGTCACATCATCCATGGACTGGGCCCAATCCCCAGGCGATCCTATGAAATCATGGGATAAATCCTCCATGCCTTTGTAGGAACGCAGGCTCCTAGCGGCAATGTATCGGACCGCAGATCGCGATGCGCCCAACGCTCATCGGAGACGGGCCGGAGCGGAGTCGGTCGGAGCGCATGGCGCAGCGTTTGCATCTCGATGCGACCTTCACCGGCC
>JALRAZ010000381.1 GCA_023257935.1 Verrucomicrobiota bacterium | reverse complement strand
AGCGCTACCCCAGGCGCAGGTTTTCACCGGGAATGGCTTAATCCCTCAAGCACATCGGATTGAGTCCAGCCAGTGGCTTAAGCTCGGTCTTTTGAGTGTTCAAGTGCATGCGACCCCAGGACATGCGGAGGATGGTCTTACCTTTATCGTTAACTATAGCCAGCATAGCTTGCCTGGTGTCGCTTTCGTGGGAGATGCTATCTTTGCTGGATCCATGGGAGGTGCCCCAAGGCAATTCCAGCTGGCTCGCACGAAAGTACGCGAAGTGGTGTTGGCACAACCCGATGACACCCTGATCGCGCCAGGACATGGACCCATGACCCAGGTAGCTTGGGAGGCAGCCCACAACCCCTTTTTCTAACCTGATTTGCACTTTGAGGGCTTTGCAGCGATATTGGGTTGTCTGAATGGCCGTGACGTAAGCTCACAACCCGGGATCAAGCCCGTCGAATAGAGATTTGAGGCTCAGTGCGCTGATGGAATTAGGGCTTGCGAGCAAGGGGGATTTCCCGTTGACTGCTCAGTCCTTTGAGCGGTCGGCAACCTGGCTTGTTTCGGACGCCAAAACCATCAATATCATGGAACTATCATTTTTGCTGAACACCCTGGCGTTTGTCTTGGTGGGTGTGTGTTACGCTTCTTTTGCGGAGTGGTCCCTTCACCGGTTTGTGATGCACAAGCCCTTGTCCTTTTTCCAATACCCCTACAAAGCACACCATTGTGTGCATCACCGACTCTTCAAGGCCGATCATTCCTACCATTTGGAGGGTCGAGACAACATCGCCTACCTCATCCCTATGGCGTGGTGGAATGGTCCTGTCCTCATCGTGGTCGCCTCCTCACCCTGGCTTCTGGCGTCCTGGCTAACCGGTTTCTGGCCGATGGTCATTGGGGCAGCCATCGCCATTGGGCTCTATTACGCTACTTACGAATACCTGCACTGGTGCATGCATCTGCCCAAGGAACGCCGCGTCGAAAAAGCAGGTATCTTTTATCGTCTCAACGGCCATCACTTGCTGCACCATCGCTACATGCATCGCAACTTCAATGTGGTGTTCCCCCTGGCTGATTTCTTGCTGGGCACCCTCATGCTGCGGTCCAAAGTTAAGTTCGCGCAGGCAACAGGGCCCCAGGTCCCTGACGTGCAGCCCATGGTCAAGAAAGTGGCACTGAGTGCCAGCTAAGTCCACGGGCACACCCGTGCTCCATCAGGTGTGTGTTGTCTGCCCTTGATTCGGTGGCGACCCATGACCTCTCGAGACCCTTCCAGCTTTTCCTAAAACGTGAATCTCATTGATCTCAATCCATCCGATGGCATCGGGGCCAGCGGGTGGATGGTAGAGATGGATGGTTACCGCATCCTTCTGGACGCGGGTATCAACCCCAAGCTCGAGGGCTTGGCAGCCATGCCAGATTTTGGGCGTGTCAAGGATCTTGAAGTCGATGCCATCGCTATCTCGCATTGCCACCACGATCATGTCGGTGCGCTACCGGTAGCTCTGAGGCATTTTCCAAAAGCTCATGTGCTGATGACCGAGCTGAGCTATTTCCTGATAGAACGAGTCCTTCACAACTCGGTCAATGTCATGAAACGGCAGCGCGATGAGTTAGGCATTCGGGAATACCCCCTCTTCTCCCATCGAGAGCTGGACGAGATCGCCCATATTTTTCAGGGATACCGCTACAACAAGGCCATCGAATGGGCCTCGCCGGCGATCCAGCGCCAAGGGGGTAGCTCACCCACCCTAGAGTTTTTTGATGCTGGCCACACCCTGGGCTCGGCTGGGGTGATGCTGCGTTCGGCAAACCAAAGCCTTTTCTACAGCGGCGATGTCTGCTTTCAGGACCAAACCATCCTACGAGGAGCCAGCTTCGATGAGGTTCGCGCCGACGTGCTGATCCTTGAAACCACACGCGGAGAAAGGCAGACCCCGCCTGGCATGACTCGCCAGACGGAACTGGATCGTCTCAAGAAGGACTTGCTGGAAGTGCTGGATCAGCGAGGTAGCATCCTCATCCCTACCTTTGCCCTGGGCCGGACACAGGAAATCCTTGCCATGCTTGCCCTGATGACCCAGGAAGGCTCCCTGCCCCAACAACCTATTTTCATTGGAGGCATGGGCCGTGTGTTCACCAAAATCTACGATTCCCAGGCTCATCGCACCCATCGAAATCACCCGTCCCTGCAATTGCATGAAGCCCTCAACCTGACGGTTCTGGATTACAAGCAAATGCGGAACATGAAACTGCGAGGCGGGAGGCTCTTTGTCATGACCGCTGGTATGATGAATGAGAATACCGCCGCCCACGAACTGGCTCAGCGCATGGCAGGTGAAACTCAGCATGCCATTTTCTTTGTTGGCTACGCAGACCCATCCACACCAGCAGGTCGCTTGCGAGCCGCCAAACCAGAGGAACCTTTCCTATTCAGCGCATCAGGTGGCGAACTCATCCGCCGTTGCCGCATGGAGGAATACGACCTCACTGCCCACGCCAATCGTGAGGAACTCCTTGGGTTTGTGGGTACGGTCAAACCCAAGACAGTGGTGCTTGGGCATGGTGAACCCGCATCCAAGGCATGGTTTGCCGAGCAAATCCGATCCAAGTATCCGGACACGCAGGTTTTGAGCCCGAAACCGGGAGAGCGGGTTGATCTTTGAGGCATCCAAACTCGCCTAAACAAGCGAACCTACTCACTCCTCCGCTTCAAGCTGATCACAGGCCCACAGCATGCCTCTTCCCACTGCCAGGAGGAAGGCAGGATCACGGAAAGTGCCATCATTGTGACCGTAAGTGGTACCAAATACCTTCGCCTTACCAAATTGATTCACCCACATCACCGGGTGGGCCTTACCATCCTTCTGACTGATGGAAACCGACAATGCCTGAGCCGTGGGCCACAGTTTCTCGATGATGTAAAGTTCATCCTTGGGTGATGTCCAATCCTCGGGAAAACCCTTCATGATCGGATGATTCGGGGCCACGACTTGCACGGGATACTGGTCTTGATGATCGTGTCTTCGGCTGGTCACGCCCAGAAATTGCCGCCAGTCATCAAAGGGGGCAGCACGATAGGTATGCATGGCACAGTGAATCACCACCGCCGGCACGCCAGCTTGGTGAGCCTGGGTGATGCTCTGGACATAGGGCTCATCCCGGGTGTCAGCAAAGCATTCGTTGTGAACCACCACATCAAACTGCTTGGCCCAATCGGGTTGTTCATAGAGCGCTATCTTGCCCCGAGTGCCATTGCCACCCTCGTGGATAACCGTCCAGTGGATATCAGCATAGGGTGTGAGTCCTTCCTTCAGAGCCTGGGTCTGTGCAGGATAATTATGACAGCAGCCTCCGGTCACCAACAGAGCCTTAATCGGATGATCCGCACTGGTGTGATGATCGGCCTTGAGGCCCTGCCAAGCGAGCAGGCATCCCATAAGGGCCACGGAGCCAAGGGAAAGAGGTAATTGCATGGTCACAGGTTGCCCATCTCAAGAGCGATTGTCCAGTTCCCTTGCATGCTTGGTCAGAGTGCCCAATCAACGTGCCTGGGACTCCACGGAAGCCGAAAGGGGAAGAGCCAGATCAGCAAGGATCCTGACCCGTTCTGTCCAAGCCAGGGTCTGCCCCGACCCCAGGGTGCTGAGCGCCTCATCGCCAAATCCCTGGACGTTGCCATTCCAGAGCTCGATGTAGCCCATGTTGGGGAGGGACCGGGTGAATTCGCGCTGCCTCGATTCAGTAGGCGGGTAACCCCATCCCCAGATATCAAAACCCGGTGTGACATCAAGAGGGAAGGCGCGCAACAGGCCCTCTTTTCGCTCGTGGGCATAAACCCCGTAGTAGCCATGATGCAGTGGCGAGGCCATCAGATCACCAATGCTCTGCCATTGACCCACCCACCTGAGAGGCGAGGTATGAGCAGGTCCCACAAGCGGCTCCATCCAGTCATTGAAGT
>JALRAZ010000350.1 GCA_023257935.1 Verrucomicrobiota bacterium | reverse complement strand
CGATATGAAATTCAGATTCTCGATAGCTATCAAAACGAAACCTACGCCGATGGCATGGTGGCGGCCATGTATGGGCAACAGCCACCCCTGAAAAACGCCTCCAAGCCACCCGGCACATGGCAAACCTACGATATTATCTTTGAAGGTCCTCGCTGGGATGCTGAAGGCAAGCTCACCAAACGTGCTCATATTACGGTCCTTCACAACGGCATTGTGGTGCATCATCGGAAGGACTTCTACGGGAACACCCCTTATCGCGCTGTGGGCGATTACACCAAGCCTCACCCTCCCGAGGGTACGATCGAGTTATACGAACACGGCAATCCCGTGAGATTCCGCAACATCTGGATCCGCCACCTCGGCGAGTACGATCAACCCAATCCCTGATAGCATACCCAGAGAACAGGCTGAGTAACCGACACCCTGCAGCAACCCCTACACACTCAATGTCATTCCATTGCAAAGCCCCTGCGGGGATCTTCCTCCTCTGGATCTCGATATTTGGGAGTCCCATCCATGGATTGGGAGCCGATCACACGTTTCTCCTTTGGCCGGAGGGCAAGGCACCTGGCCAAACGCGCGCCAAGGGGCCCGAGAAGCGCCTAGAGAACCGTCCCCGCCCCTTTTACCAACTCACCGAAATTGCTCAACCATCCCTGGAAATTTACACCCCTAATGAAGATCTCAGAACAGGGACAATGATTCTCGTGATTCCGGGGGGTGGCATGCAGCGCCTGGCTTATGAGCATGAGGGGCTTGAGGTCGCCCAGTGGCTCACTCGCCAGGGAATCGTTGCAGGGGTGCTGAAGTATCGTGTTCCAGGACCCGCTCTTTCCGGCGCCATGGATGCGCAGCGAGCCATCAGCCTCATGCGTCAACATGCCGAAAAATGGCAAGGAGATACCGATTCGCTGGGTTGCCTTGGCTTTTCAGCCGGTGGAGAAATCGGTTTATGGATGAGCACGCGACAAACCGATCGTCTTTATACACCACTGGATTCCACTGATGATTTTTCCTGCCACCTTGATTTCGCCGGGCTGATCTACAGTGGAGGCCTACTGGACCGGAGAAGCGGCGAGCTAAAGAACGATTTCAGAGACCACCTCGGAAACCACATGCCTCCGGTATTTCTGGCACATGCCTTGGCTGACCAGTCTCAGAACAGTCTGCATTTGGCCTTGGCTTTGAAACAGGCAAAGGTCCCGGTGGAGTGTCATCTTTTTCAGCATGGCGTGCATGGATTCGGTGTGAGACCCAGCCACCTGCCTATTGGCCAATGGCACCATCATTTCATCAACTGGCTCGATGCCATCGGCCACAGTGATCCGGCTTATGTCCGCGCTTATGTCACCTCACTGGAGAAAGCTCTGAAAGGATCCAAGCCCATCCCAGCGGTCGATCCATGGAATCTTCAGGCCTCCATGGAAGAGGCCTACATGGCCCAGACTCGTTGGATTCGAAGGCATCTCCCACCCCATGAGGTGGGTGGATTCAAAGGGGCTGCCGCCTCGGCAGCGGCCCAGGAAAAAATGGGCCTGGAAGGGCCACTTGTCGGGGTCCTCCCCCTCTCGGGCGCCACCGATAGCAGCCAGCCCCTCACCCTCTCATTAGCCAAAACAGGCCCCATCGCCATTGAAACCGAAATTGGCTATCGCATTGCCGTGGACATTCACTATGAAATCCTGAGTCCCGAGCAGGCACGGGAATCGGTTGCAGCCATCGTTCCCGTGATTGAGCTGCCACGACAATGGCCATCCGAAGAAAGCACCCAACCCCTGTTTCAAACCATTGCTTCCAACATTGGCTCTTTCCGCTATCTGGTTGGGAAGGACATCTCTCCTGAGGAGCTGGACCCAGACAGGCTTAAGATGACCCTGCATCACCAGAATGACCTGTTGCATCAAGTTGAGGGCTCAGCAGCCAAGGGCGGACAGTTTTCAAACCTCATGAAAATCATGAATCAACTGACTCGCAACGGCCATACCTTACCAGCAGGGACCCTAATCATCAGTGGCGCACTGGGTGGGGTCCATACCGCAGAGCCAGGCACCTACAGCGCGCAATTTGGGGACACTCAGACTCTCACCTTTAACATCCAACCTTGATCACCGGAGCAAAAGCGGGAAGTTTGGTATGGAATGATGGATCTGCTCAAATGCCCAGCCTCTCCCAACTGTGTCAGTAGTCGGGCCTCTTCAGCCTGGCAAAGCATGCCACCCATAGCATTCGAGGGATGCCCTGAGACGGCCTGGAGGCAGTGGTGTCAGCTCATTGCAGAGCACCCCCTGGTGATTCAGCTTGCCGAGGAAGAAGGATGCCTGCATGCCGTTTTCCGCACGCGCTGGTTTCGTTTTCGAGACGATCTCCACAGTCTGCTTTCTAGGGAGGAAGGCGTCATTCATGTTCGATCGGCATCCAGGCTAGGATTTTGGGACATGAACACCAATCGGCGTCGGGTGGAAAGCCTACGCCAACAGTTTCAGAGCACCCATCAAGCATGATCTTTTCAACCCAAAGCATCCGTTATCCCTTGGTATTTTTAGTGTTAGCCCTCAGCGGGGTCTATGGCCTTTGGTTTTTTGGCATCCTGTCCTTCGCCAATCCCTCTCGCCTCTTGGCCTCTCCCAGATTCCAGGACCGCATGGATGGGCTGATTCTCATCGCAGAAAAAGGACCCGAGGGCGGTCGCTGGCGCGATCAGGTGGTGAATTGCCTCGAGAATGAGGAAGACGCTCACGTCAGGGAAATGGCCATCATTACCCTCAGGGAGCTGGGAAAAAGCCCTGATGCCGTGAGTTCCCTGAGGGAAATCTTTCGACGCGAAGAAGATGCCGAAATACGTGCATCACTGGAAGATCTCCTCTTTCAATGGAAGGTCCCACTGCCTGATTAAGGATCCTTACCATCGGGTGGGCTGCATCTCCAACAAGAGCCTCGTGGTCATCATCATCCGGCCTGCCTTGGCTTGGCGAGGGATCTCCTGCCAGTCCGTCCAAATGGTCAGGCTCATCCTTGGAAAATGGCACATACGTAAGCCACCCCATGAGCCCCTTGCCCTGAACTGAATGCGGGTTGGTGGCATGCAGTGGTTTCGGCATAAACCACGAGACCAGAACGATGAAGCATGTGCACAGCACAAGTGATATTTGGCGGGGATCTCCCTAGGGTTTTGACTCTAGGGATGGTGAAATGACAGGAGAAAGCATTGTTTTGAGCTTGGGGAAAGTAACTGCTTGGAAACAATTCATATCAATCCACCTACCTGTAAGCAGCTGAGAAGGAGGCTTTAGGAGGTTTCAAAGGGGCGATAAGCCGAATTCTGTCTGGTCCGCAAAGCGGACGAGGAGATCATTTATCTGAGCGACCTAACCCGGAACCCAGCCAGCACAAGTGCTGACAACGGACGAGCAGCCCTGAGGTTCCCTATTTGGTCTTGCACCCGATGGGGTTTACCGTGCCTCTTGGATTACTCCTTGAGCGGTGGGCTCTTACCCCACCTTTTCACCCTTACCCTTCAAAGAAGGGCGGTTTGTTTTCTGCTGCACTGGCCGTCAAGGCGTCTTCACAAACGCCCTGCCCGCGTGTATCGAACCCCGAAGATCCGTTACGCGGCATCGTGCCCTGCGGAGTTCGGACTTTCCTCTGCTGGCGATGCCAGCAGCGATCTCCTGCCCCCTTGAAACCGATTCGAGATTAATCGGTGTTATTGAGACACTGCAACGACTAAAGCGCGCCTCACGCCTGCTTATGAAGAATACTCCAATACATCGGTCCCCACCCATCACTGTGATCAGGAAGGATGCGCCAACCGTGTTCAGTGGCTTCCACAAACGCCTCGGGAAATGTTGTCGGCCATTTGACGCATTGATCTCCCTTGCGCTTGAGCAGGCGCTCAACAACCCCGTCGTTTTCCAGTTGGCTCAAGGCACAGGTCGCATACACAATGCGGCCTTCTGGTTTACAAGCTCCGAGGGCTGCGCAAAGTAAAGCGTATTGACGCCGAGCCAGCTGTTTGGAACGTCCCGGCTTCCATCGGGCTCGCTCCTTTTCCTTGCCTAACACATGCCTCTCGGAACTACACGGCGCATCGAGTAAGACGCGATCATAATAATCGGGCTCATGCAGACCCCAGCGAGTCGCGTCATGCCCCGTCACCTGAATGTGCTTCAGTCGCTCACTCGGCAGGTAATTTTGAAGGATCGTTTTGAGCTTGGCACGCCGAGTCGGACTAAGCTCATTGGCCACCAGTCTCCCTTCAGCTCCCATGGATTCGGCCAACAATAGAGCCTTTCCACCTGGTGCTGCACACATATCCAGAACCCGATCTCCAGGTTGAACCTCTAGGGCTGAAGCGGCGATCATAGATGCCGGATCCATACGATAGCTCTCCAAAAGACCGTGTGCATCCCGCCGAGGATCGTGCAAGGCACAAGCCGGGCGAAAAGCATGACTGATGGCTGGGTTCCTTGACCATGACACGTCAATACGACTTGTGGACGGTGTCAACACAGGTCCGTAAAAAAGGTTCAAACGATCGACTCGAGTCGAAGGTTCAAAAAGGGAGGCAAGCAACTGAGGCCACCGCTCCTCGAACTGGTCTCGGTAATAATCATCGAAACCATCCGGCAGGCAGTCCTCAAATTCATGACGATGCATCGACTCCATGGCATCACTTTGGACCTTTAAGGCAGATCAATGAAAGGAGCTTCTTTGGAACCCAGCAACAAAACCACAGTCACATAAAGCCTGAGGGGTAGCAGGTGAGTGCCCCGCAGCAAGCAAAGAGCATGCAGTAAAAAGCCTAGGCAGCCCTACGATCCACTAATTCATAACATTCGAAGCACGTCGTCGCAAATTGTAATAATTCGTCGCGGATTGGAAAGACTCCCTGCTGGCAGGTGTTCCCTTTTTGATCAAATAAAGCCTCTCCATTCAAATTAAAGGTTGCTTCCAAAACCATGCTTGGTTGAAGTTTAAGGATGCGCTTCTTTGGTCTTTCACCTCAATTCCCCATCCCCTATGTGCGTCCCTTTACCTGGCTCCTCATTGGGATGATAGTGGGGTTTTTCCAACGCTCTG
>JALRAZ010000320.1 GCA_023257935.1 Verrucomicrobiota bacterium | reverse complement strand
TGGGCGGCATGGGCATGGGCGGCATGGGCGGCATGGGCATGGGGAGTATGGGCATGGGCGGCATGGGGAGCATGGGGAGCATGGGTATGCGTGGCGGCTATGGCTCCAGCTCTAGTTTTGGCCGAGGTTCCATGTATGGGGGGGGGTATCGACCCTATCAAAGTTCGGCACCCGTGGCAGTGCGCAGCAGCAGCAGCAGTGGCAGTAACAATGCCTCTGTCAGCAGTAACCGCAGTAGCTTCCAGGATCGTCTCAGGCAGGTTATCGACCGAGCTGCTGATGGCGAAGAGGAAATTGAATTGCTGGCCAACGCCCGTATCGTTCCAGACGAACGCTCCAATTCCCTGCTCATTTTTGCCAACAAACAGGACCTGACCATGATCACCAACATGGTCTCCAAAGTTGATGTGCTCCTGGCCCAAGTTTTGATTGAAGCGGTTGTGCTGGAAGTTGAAATTGGGGATGATCGCAACACGGGTGTCAACCTGACCCAAAGCAGCGGAAACGGTGAGCGTTGGCAGTTTGGTGGCCCCATAGCTCAAACTGCTGCCGATGGATCAGCGATCGTCGATCCACCCAACTCGGTGGGTGATGTGGGCTTCAACTACCTGATGAAATACAGCGGTGGGGGCATCGCAGGTGATTCACTTTCCATGGCGATAAAGGCCATCGCCACTGAATCCACCACTCAGGTAGTGCAACGCCCTCGGATCCAAACCTCTCACGGTATCCCTGGTTTTTTTACCCTTGCCGACCAGATTCCTTACGTATCAGGGGGGTCCTTTGGTGGCTTCTCAAGCTTTGCCCAATCTTATGTTCAGTTCATTCAAGTAGGCCTTCAATTGTCTGTGCAGCCTTTCATTACCCCAGAAGGTTACATCGTGATGCAGATCATGCAGAATATCGATATCGACAAGGGACTCGTGGAGGTCAGCACGGGTGACAACCGACAATCTGCGCCACGCGTCAACCAGCGATCAGCCTCCTCCACACTGACCGTGCGAGATGGAGACACCATCATGTTAGGAGGCTTCATCAAGCAATCTCAAGAAAGGGGTAATTCGGGTGTTCCCCTACTCAAAGATATCCCCGTGCTAGGGAATCTCTTTAAATCCAATTCCAAGAAAAACAGTTCTACTGAACTGATCATCCTACTCAGGGCTACAGTCCTTGAGACACCTGAAGAAGCTGCCATGATCGCCCGTCAGGAGAAAAACGCGCTTCCCGGGGTGAGAGATCTGGAGCAATCCTTGGGAGAAGAAACCCAAAAACGCTCCAACAAATTGCTGCGAAGCCGCAAATAAGCATCAACTAGGATGCCATGATTCACCAAACATGGCGCTCTCACAGCCATGGGCAATCACTGGGTTGAATGCCAGTTGGCTGATCATCAGCGGCCTAGGCGTTCCACTCGCTGGATCCAGATCATTAGGCCCGGTGGTCCTGAGTTCAACCGAAGCAACCTGGCAACTGGGTCTGGCTGCGAGTTTGATCGGGGGCCTGCTCAATCTTTTTTTGCTACTCCCCTACCGAAGGCAAAGACGAATCCGGCAGCAGATTCTGCGCTGGCTGGGGCTCAATGCCCTAATGGCTCTTGGCTATCTGAGCGCCTTGAATGAATGGTTGCCCCTGGATTGGGTCAGACCCTTTATCCATCGAATTGTTTCCTGATCTTGGGATGGACCTGGGTCATTTCCTGGATTCGAGAAAAACCAGAAGGTCTGCCAGTTGCTGCTGGGTAAGCAAATCCCCCAGTCCTGATGGCATCAACGAGACAGAGGAAGGACTCATGTCATGAATCTGGTCTTGGTTGATACGTATCTCTTGGTTAGCCCCGGTCACCACTCGCACGATGTTGTTGGGCTCCTGATGAGGAATGCCACTGAGTTGTTCCCCATTCTCCAGTTCAATCTGAACCGGTTCATAACTCCGCACGAAGCTGGCGCTGGGATAAAGGATGGATTCAAGTAGATCAAGCCGCTGGCGCACAGCCCCAATACGCGAAAGATCAGGTCCTGCGTGCCCTCCGACATAACCAATCTGATGGCATTTTGAACAAGCAACCAGCTCGGCCTTGAACACAGCCTGCCCTCGACGCACATCGCCTGCCGGCAAGGAACCCATAAGGGTTTCAAGTCGACGCCTCTGACCCTCAAGATCCATTTGACTGGCCTGAATCCAGCCTCTTGCCCGATCCACAATGGATTCAGGAAACGAACTCACGGCATGCAGCAATAAGTCAGGGCGAAGGGTTGAGGAGGCGGTAGCCCGTTCCAGCAAATCCAACAAGGCCTGCCCTAAAGTCAAGCTCTCCGCACCATGAAACCACTGAACCATGCGCAGGAATTCAAGCGGGTTGGCCTCAGACATGATTGGCAAGACTTGTACCAGTTGCTCCTCCTCGAGTTCAGATGCTTCCCAGATATCCATGACCCTTGCTCGGGCGTTGGGTATGTTCGATGCCTTGTGGACCCTCAGGAGCCATTGCATTGTTTGTTCCGAAAGAGGCAGGTGATCTGCCAGGCTCAAGGCTAAGAGCGTGAGTCGGGTGTCTTCATCCAATGACGAACTCTCCTGCAACTTGCTGAGCATAGCCTGCATTTCAGGGTAGGATGACAGGTCCACGCGACTCTCCAGCATCCAGGAAAGGCAGAGGCGACGAATGGTAGGGTCAAGCTGATCCTTGGAAAGCAAGTGGTTCAAAGCTCCCACCCACTCCGGGGGTGCCTTCCTTAGCTGGCTGGCAGCCAGACAATTCAACAAGGCACGTTGCCCGGGCGGGTTAAGCTTATCGTCCTGCAACCACTGCCCAATAAATCCCTGCACCGCACCTTGGGTGATCATCTTATTGCAGGTATCAAGCAATAGGGCATGCGCTGGAGACCACTGCCCGTGATCATCACTGATCGCCTGAAGATGGGCATGTAGGATCTCAAGCAAACCTTCACCCAGACTAGGATCAACGCCCAAAATCCATCGTGCTGTCTCCTGCAAAAGGGGCTCGGATGAAAAAAGGAGATCGGCAAGCCAATCCTTGGTAGCATAGGGAGTTTTTGACTGGCTCAGGGCCAGCATGGCGACCCTTCGAGACTCGGGGGGCCTTTGAGCATCCTTGAGGCAAGTCAACAAGGTTTCAGGATCGACATCGAGTTGGATCAGCGCCTGCACCAAAGCATGCTCCAAGGGGCGTGCCTGCATCAAGGGAGCGATTTCAAGCAGGTCGGGGATCGCCTCCTGCACGGGAATCCTTCCAGCCGCCTCACAGGCACGACGCCGAACCAAAGGGTTTTCATGCTGCAAGCAAGCAAGGATGCCCTTGGTCGCCCTTCTTTCACGATGGAGACCAAGGGCATGTAAGGCCACAGAAGCGAGTTCGGCCTCCGGTTTTTCCAGCAGGCCAAGCAGTGGTGTCATCGCATCAGGTGAATGCAGCTGGCATAGCGTCCAGGCAACCTTTTGCCGCAATCTAAGGGAGACGCGATCCTGACTCAGA
>JALRAZ010000307.1 GCA_023257935.1 Verrucomicrobiota bacterium | reverse complement strand
AGGTGCGACGTGAGCTCAAGTAGCTGGGGTTTCTTCCGTTCCGATACGGAAGAGGCTGGACACATGACTTGCGGGCAAGCCCTAAATCATGTGGGATCCACACGTTATTTTAGCATGATTTGTGCCATGCGCAAATTTTTATTAAAAAAGCCCTGTTTTCCTGCTCGAAGTCACTTCAGGTGGGTTTCTAGTCCAAGCTTAGGAAGTTTTGCCGGAGCATGGTGGCTCTTAGTGAGCAAACATGCGCCAAATATGGCTCAATTTGATGGGATGAAAAAAGCCATTCCCTTTTGGGAATGGCTTTTTATCCATCCGATTTCTCGATTGCGTGAAACCTTTTATCTGGATCCGTTGATCGTGCGAGTGCTTCGCTCCTGCATCCAGAAGACGTCTTGATTGTTGGGCGAGGGCACGTTAAGCGGGATGTTCGCCTTGGATAGAGTCGGCATGGTCCGCGGGTCAGACCACCGGTGAATATCAGAATGGCCGTCAGCGTAAGCGAAAGTCGCGGCGCCGTTGTGGTAGCTTGCTGGGTAGTCAACGATTTTGTAGCTACTGCCGGTGCCCGGAAAACCGGCCATATCCACCACAAAATACCCGTCATTGATGCTGTCTTCGCGCTCGTCCAGTAGCACGAAAGTCATGGACGGGCCCGGATCGGTCAAATCCGACTCCTTGGTGTAAGTTTTCCACTGGTTGCCTGAGGCGCTCCATGCAGGACCTCCAACCCAGTTGTTCATGGACATACTTCGAATCCGAGGCACTCTTTGGCCACTAGGGTCGATTCCGTATGACTTGTCAGCAGGGCATTTCCAGATTTTCTCGCTGCCACCGCAGTAATTCCACAATGGGCTTCTACGGGTGTATTGCTCATGATTCCAGTTACTTGGATCCTTGGGTGAACCCAGGGTCAGCCAGCTACCAGCCGTCCAGTTTGGGACGCGTCTTCCGTTGAGTTGCCACTCCGAGGCACCCACAAGTTTCCCTTCGTTGTCATCGGCATAGAATCTCCAAGCAAGCATCATCTGCTTGTTGTTGTTCATGCAAAGGATGCCATGTGCCTTGGTTTTAGCCTTGCTCAATGCAGGGAGCAGCATCCCAGCAAGGATGGCGATGATGGCAATAACGACGAGTAGTTCAATCAGGGTGAACCCTTGATTGAGAGACTTTGCATAAGAACCCTTGGTGTGAGGAATTGGCGATTTCATGCGTTTCATGGGATATTAGTTAAACTATCCGAAGTCTTAACTTCATGCAAGACATCGATGCAGCGCTCCTCTTATGCATTGGTGGGGCAGGGTTGTGGGGCTGGATTGGCTGCTTTACGGTTTGATTCGCTGCGAAACCTCAGTCAGGGACCATTCTTTTGGTTTGCCGCCAAGTCCCCTTGCCGGCATGCTCACCATATTAGATCGCTCGGGCTCCATAAGGTCGCCGAGTTAGCTCTGAACCTAGTCCAGACTATTTTTCCATCACCATGAAGCCCCTCAGCATCTTTGCCATCATTATCGCCTTTGCTATTGGCTATGGCTTCTCTCACTTATCCCTTTCTCCCAAACTCAAGATTGCCCAGGAAATGGTTGTGAGAGCGGAATCGGACAAGCAAAGCCTGGAACAACAAATGGAATCGCTTCAGAGTCGTCTGCTTTCTGACGCGGAACGCCGGCGCATTGAACGCGAACGTAAAGAATTGACTTCTCTACGAGGAGAAATGACTGCTTTACGCCAAAAGATTGATGAACTGGAAAAAGCTCGTGACCTGGCAGCCAAGCAGTCTAGCAAGCAAACGGTTCAAGCTGATGCTGAAATGGAGCAGGAGGAAGTGTTTGAACCTTCCGACTACTATGCTGCTTCCCTGAGCGTCGAACTGGATCTGGGTATGACCCTGGTCACAGGCGGGTGGCAGACTGCTCCGGGGCGTCATACGTTCATGTTTATGACCCCAACGCGAGGATCCTCGGATAGTGGATCTGATTTTCTTCAGTTTGTCTCCAAGGTAGCTGAAATAGATGACAGTGAGCTGGCGGGATTTTTCCTCGATAATCTGAAAGCTTCTGGGATTGAAACAGATAATGCGGGTGGATTTGATGGTGAGAATGCCAATGCCCTATTCGATGGCATCAAACGATCAAAAAGCGCCAAGCTACTCGGCCTACCCACTGTTGTCACCAGTGCAGGTAAAGAGGCTGTTATCAGCACAACCTTCTACATGCCAGTTGAGGGTGGAAGCCAAGCACGCAAGCTAGAGATGGGTGTGCTGCCTGTCTTTTCCGAGGATGATAAACTTCAACTCACCTTGGCTGCCACCATTTCCAGTCCTGATTCAGAGCCCGTTACTGATCAATGAAGCGATAACGGGTCCGATCTCCTTACATTGCCTGCTGATAAAGGGTCAGAAAATCCCCCTCGCCCAGCGGAACTGGATTGAATCGGCCCGTCCATTGTTGGGCTGCTGAGGATGCCAGAGCCTGCAAATTCTCCACTTGAACTCCTTGCTCAGGGAGTCTGTTTGGGATGCCTGCTTCCTTAAGCAAGCACTCCACGCCGTGAATGAGACTTTCAGCGCCCTTGGTCACGTCCTCAGAGGTGGTCAAATGACAGGTCTTGGCGAGGTCGGCATAGGCTGTGGACACAGCTTCTAAGGTGGCATTCCTGCGCATGACGTGAGGTAGCATCATGCCCACGGCTGTGCCATGAATCACGTTGAATTGGGCGGTGAGAGGATTGGCTGCAGCATGAGCAGCCCCAAGCATGCTGTTCTCAATGGCGATGCCGGCCAAGGCAGCCCCCAAGAGCATCTTACCACGGGCATCCAAATCGTCTGGATCTTTTAAAACCGCAGGCAGAGCATGGAGGATTAATCGGGTTGCCTCATTGGAATGCAGCCAACTATAGCGATTTCGCTTCAGGCTTACTGCCGATTCGAGGGCATGAGACAAGGCGTCCACCCCCGTGCAGGCAGTCACTCGGCGAGGTTGCGAGAGTGTCAGTTCGGGGTCCAGGATAGCGATGGCAGCCGCCGCCTTGGGATCTCCGCAGGCCATTTTTTGATGAGTTTTTTCATCTGCGATCAGGGCAAAAGACTGGCACTCGCTTCCAGTACCCGCTGTGGTGGGAATGGCAATCAGTGGCAGCATGGGTTTTGAAGCCTTGCCGATGCCCCAGTAATCTTTCATCTCACCACCATTGGTAAGGATAAAGTTACACCCCTTAGCTGTGTCCATGCTGCTGCCACCACCCAAGCCTACCAGGATGTCCGCTCCGTGGGATTGAGCGGCAGCGACACAGGCACTGACATCCGCGGTAGTTGGATTCTCGCATACCTGATCAAAGACAGATACTTCCAAGTTGGCTTGTTCGAGACTTGCCACAGCATGGTGCACATGCCCAGCTTCCACAATGCCGCGGTCGGTCACCAACAGGACTCGCCGCCCCCTCAACTCAGTGGCCAGCTGCCCCAAGGAAGTCAACTTTCCACAACCAAAAACCAGGCGAACCTGAGTCTGGATGTGGAAGGAATCCCCGAGAAAGTCAGGATGGCTGATCACCGAATCATTTTTTGTTGCTGCCTCCATGTGTTTGCCTCTATTTGCCAGATAAAAGATTCACCCTGCAGACTTTCACCTCGGAGAAGCTATCCAGACTTCATGACAGGACAATGCCTGAGCCTCAAAAGTTACGCTTCTCTTTCGATGGAGCGACGCTTGTATAGGAACTCAAACATATTACCTTCATGAGGCTGATCCCAGGAAATCTTCATGGTAGGTATGGCTCCAAGATTGAGACGCTCGATTAAATCGGATTCAAGCAACTCTTCGGTAAACGCAGGATCTTTGGTGATCGCGGTAACCACCAAGGACGGACCGATTGCATCCAGCATCTTAGATTGTGGCACTTCCACCACGCTGGCGTATGGGCAAAGGAATTCCCGATTAGCCAGAGGATGATTCATGGAATCACAATAAATAATGCTTGGTTTGAGATAAGTGCCTCCTTCGAAAGTGACCTTGCGGGATCCGGTTCGGTATTTGGCGGTCATATCCTCAGCCCCAGGTTCACCTAGGTCTTGGTCAATGGCTCCATCGATGTATTCGGCCATTTTGGGGTTGGCAAAACCTGAGAGCCGGGCCCCTTCATCCTCGGGGCAGGTAGGCTCAATCGGCCCCAACCTTTGCCCGAGAGCATCAGCGATGGCCTGCCCATGTCGAGGCACGATAATAGCAGAGGCGTTGATACAGCTGCGTCCACCGTTTTCGGCGATCGAGGCCACCATCAAGTCTAAATGG
The DNA here is from genome assembly GCA_023257935.1 of Verrucomicrobiota bacterium. GTDB lineage: Bacteria > Verrucomicrobiota > Verrucomicrobiia > Limisphaerales > AAA164-E04 > UBA7971. The sequence continues at coordinate 4,742 of JALRAZ010000307.1, read as the reverse complement.
TCCTGCCAATTATCGATCTGGTCTTCACCAATCAGGATCTTGCTGAATCCTGGGCCATGGATCTGTATACCGGGGTTGTTGGCGTATTGTGCCGTGGTGTTTTTATCTCCAAAAATGAGAGCGCGACCGCAAGACTGCAGGATCACACCAGCCCCTTCATGGTCGGTCGGATAAAACCCAAAAGCCTCGGCTGGACAGCCTGCCTTGATAAAAGCCTGAATGAGACGGTAGGGGGTCCAAGGCTCCTCGCGCCCCGGCTTGATGATGACCGGGGTTTTGAGTGGGATGGCTGGTAGCCAGAGCGAGTTCACCGCAGGGGAGTTGCTGGGCATGACCAGGCCAAGTGCCTTGGCAGTCGGGAAGTAGCTGATCCGGGTTCCAAACTGTTCACCATAACCCCGATCAATGATGCTCAGATCCAGACCGCGAGTCAGTCCTGTGAGGACTGTCTTCATGTGCGTCAACGCATGATGGATCTTCTGCATGTTACGACGCACCATCACATGGGGTAGACCGGAGGTTGATGAGAGTGTTTTGATGTAATCCTCAGGAGACTGCTGATGCCCTTTATCTCCTAGAGGCAAGGTCTCATTGAGAAAAGCCTCACCAGCTTTGGCGCTTATCTGAATGAGTTGTTCGACTGTGAAGGCTCTCAAAGCAGCCTTAGCATCATCGATGCGTTTTAAGTCTCGCCGGATAATACCCGCATTGACAGTGCTGACTGTGGCCAGGGTTTGCTGATCACTGTAGCCTTGGATTTCGATTTGATCCAGGCTCTGGTAAGGCTGCCCTTTCCGAAGGCAGGGAATGTGAGGGAGTTGGCTCATGGGTTGGTCATCCATTCTAAACTTTAGTAAACACCCTCCACGATCTTCTTCTCCATTGCACCGAAAGGGCGAACTTCCGCCACACCATCCCAAGGGTAGGGTGCTCGAGGCTGCTTGCGTATGGCTTCATCCCTCTCCAGGAATCTGGGCATGAAGAATTCCTTGGTAAGGGTGGTGAGTTCGACTCGACCCCATTGTCCGTAATCCATCACTTGGCTGGTCTCCTTAGGATCGACCACGCGCAGAACCGCGCGTGGTTGGGGGGCATAATAACTGATGGAATAGTTGTCCTCTGGGCCAATGGGCACACTTGCTGCCAAACCCATGAGGGTGTTACCGTAAGTGGGATAGAAGCCGATGCGGTTCTCAAGAACCTCTTCCACTAGGAAACGAGTGTATTGCGGATCCATGGTGGTTCCTCCGCAGAAAACGCCTCGGATCCCAGCATCCCAAAGATCGAGTTTTTCTGATAGGGCCTCCAGTAGTTTGGGTGTGGTGAATACGGCACTGACCTGGCGATGTTTCAGAATGGTGACGGCCTGATCCACAACATGGTCCATGTAGCTTCGAGCGACATCGAATTGCTTATCGGCGATGACCTTTTTGACAAATCTTGGATCCAGATCGATGAAGTAGCAGGAGCAGCCTCGAACATTGGCCAAGTGTTCAATGGCAAGCCTCAGGCGGCGTGGCCCTGTAGGCCCCATCATCAGCCAATAGTGATTCCTGGGAAAATGCTCATCTGATATTTTCTCGGAGAATTCACTGTAATCCACCTTGTAGTCACTCCATCCGATACGCTGCTTGGGCATGCCGGTGGTGCCCCCGGTTTCAAACACATTGAAGGGCTGCCCCTGAAAAGCCTTGGGAACCCATACCTCGGGTTGTAGGTCTCTGAGCCATTCATCCTGAAAATGAGGGAATTTGCTGATTAGGTCATCCAGCCCCTTGATTTCTTCGGCGGGATTCCAACCCGCTTTGGAAGCCCAGTCCAGCCAGAAGGAACATCCTGTATCCGGTGAAAAATGCCATTTGATGATTTCCTGGACGTGGGCATCCAGTTGTAGGCTGGCCTGTTCGATGGCCTCGTTTGAAACAGATTCGTTGCTCATAACAAAAAGTTAACTCAATGAGGATGTATGACGCAGATTGGCTTTAAATCAATGGTTTGGAAAAAATTTTCGAAGGGTGGCCTCACTTGGAGGGGGTGTCATCAGCGATACAATGACCAATGCAGCTGAGGAAATCAGAAAGCAAACAGCCACCGGCATGATGCCCGGTCCGAGGACCAATTCTTTGCCATAATCACTCATGGCAAAGTAATAAAACCAACTGGCCACTGCGGCTAGGATGCAGGCGTAGGCCCCGGCTTTGGTGGTTCGCTTCCAGTAAAGAGCCGCAAAGATCAATGGAAAAAGAGCGCCAAAACCACTGAAACACCAGACAGCCAAATCAAAGACATTTTGTGGGGCTTTCAGTGAAACCAGGTAGGTTAGCGCCACAATAACCACGATAAAGCTTCTTGCGATGAAGATAATCTGCCTATCGCTGTATCGGTCCTGAGGTTTGTTGTGGAGGACAATATCGTTGGTGAACATAGTTCCCAGACAGAGGAATTGGGAGTCCAGCGAGGACATGATGGCGGCCAAGACACCCGCAGTGAGAAACCCTGAAAGCACCTGACTCTCAATGACGTTGCCAACAATTTGCCCTAAGACCCCACTGACCTTGGAAGGATCCAGAGGAGGCAGGATACCCGTGGCCCATATCCCGATCAGGACACAGGGAACCCAGACAATCAGGATAAAAAGTGGATGGGCGATGACGGTTAATTTGAACGCCTTCGCACTCTTGGCTGTGAGCCAGTGCTGAAACAGATGGGGGAACATGCCGACGCTCAATGGGATAAACAGGTAGGTCGCGAACATCCAAGGTGGGATGCCGTATTCGCGCTTGAAAGAAGTGATTTCTCCGGTTTTGGGGTTCTTTGAATTGAGTTCCACTTCGGTGACCGTTCGGCTCAGGAGCGGACGAGGCGAATAGGTTCCAGGCTCGGGTGATTCTCCCTCGAAAACAAGTTTACCGACCACCTTGGGAGGATTGTTTTCCACCAGCTCCTTGGAAGCGTTGTCCCATCGATAAGGTTGAACCACCTGGCCTTTTTCGTTGATCTGGATGGTGACCTTCGAGGCATTTTCAAGGCCACCTAGATTTTTGGCTATGAGGACGAAAGCAACCACGCCCATCACCATGAAGACAAGTGTCTGGAATGTGTTGGCCCATGCGGCTCCCCTTGAGCCACCCATGAACACATAGGTGAGCACGACACCACAGATGACAAGGCCAGTGAGCCACACTGGGATTCCCCCCGCCCATTGCGGGGTTGCCAAATTGGGGAACAAGTCAGGGAAGGCGCCTGCAGTCACCGGCAATAGGGTTTTTCCCGCCCCGATAATGCCTATCAGGAGATAAGGGATCACTAACAGCACCAGAATAGGGAAAAGCAGGTAGCCAATCCCACTGGATTCAAATCGGGCCCTGAAATACTGAATTTGGGTGACGTAGCCGTATTTTTTACCAAATACCCAAAGCCGTATACCGATCAGGAAAAAGACTGCCGCATGAACCAGGCCGCTAATAGAGGCCATCAGGCCATACACGCCGATACCACGCTCGAAGGCTTTGCCAGTCGAGCCGACCAAGGCAAAAGCTGTCATGGTGGTGCCGAACACGCTCATGAGCAGCAGGAATGGACCGATGGAATGACTCGCTACAAAATAATCTTTGCTGGTACCGCGAAAGGAGCGGCTGCTGAGGATACCAAGGGCCAACAATAGACCGAGATAGCAAACGATGACGATGAGAGGTGTCATGGATTTAGATAGCTTATTGTGATCAGTTTTCTTCTTCGGCCAGAGCCTCCAAATCATGCGGCCAGGCAAACACCATAGCCAAACCCCACCAGATGGCTGCTACGATGGAAAATGCTGCGTGATAGGCTAGCCCGACTGGTAGGAAGCCAAAGATCAATGTCTGGTGATCATCCCAGAACCAGCTATCCTGGTGCAGGCAGATCAGCAGGAGCGTGCCAATCCAGATGATGGCATAATTGGGTTTCTTCATGAAAAAGTTGGGTTGGGTTTGAAGTTAGTGTTTGGTGGACCAAAAGCTTTTGAAAGACCATGGCAAGCTGTGATGCTTGCCCTTGAGGGCAAAAAGAAGGAGCTGGGAGAAATCCTCTAAGGGTTGGATCCGTCGTTTAGACTGAATCCAACCCTCAAGCGGAAATCACTCCCCAATGGCGTAAAGGTGAGTTTGAGTTCCTACATACAGCGTGCCATTAGCCACCACTGGGGTGGAGTAGATGGGGGCCCCAAAGTAGACCTCATTGAGCACTTTCTTTTCTCTGGAAGCTTCTAGAACGACCAGATCGCCATCTTCATCTCCTAGGAAGACCTTGCCATCCACGACGAGAGTGGACCCCCACATGTGGGCCTTCATGTCATGAATCCAGTTTTCCTTGCCCGTATCGGCGTCAAGGCAGTAGACAAAGCCGGAGTAGTCAGCGATGAAGAGCAGGCCAGAATCGGGATCAATTGAGACCGTTGAAATAGTGCGGTTGATTTTGTCGTAGCTCCAAAGAGCACCCCCTGCGGTGATATCCCCCTTCTTGGTCGCATCAATGCAGACCAGGTTACCAACCCCTTCACCATGCTCGGGATCTTGACCAATAGCGATGTAGACTCGGTTTTTATAGAAAACTGGGGAACAGATTAGTTCACTGGGGCCTTCGGCGGCTGGATACTTGATTGGGGTTCCATCGCGGGTTGTGTATTTGTCTGGGACGCAGTCGTATTTCCAGATTTCCTTCAACACAGCCAAATCTACATCAGGAACTGGGACAGGGTCGAAAGC
>JALRAZ010000270.1 GCA_023257935.1 Verrucomicrobiota bacterium | reverse complement strand
CCTTTCGAGAACGACGGGGGCAGATTGCCGAGCTGGACTCATTGATTCACCGACTGGCCCGGGGGGAAGCGGTGTCGCTTCCCGAGCTGGAGATTGCTGGGGCAGGGGCGCTTTCGCCTCAAGCGCTTTCTGCCGATGAACAGTTGGCGACATTCCAAATGGCGGAGGGTTTTGAAGCCAATCTGTTTGCTTCGGAGGCACAGGATGTGGTTAACCCTATTCAAATTGCATGGGATGGCTCCGGTCGACTCTATGTCGCGTGTTCGCCTTCCTATCCCCAGTCGCTGGCTAGTGTGCGACCCTCAGACTATATTCTGGTGCTGGAAGATGAGGATGGTGATGGTCGAGCCGACCGTTTCTGGCGTTATGCCGAAGGGCTTACCATGATCCAAGGGCTTGAACCTCATCCTGAGGGGATCTACGTCTGCGACTTTGATCAATTACTCTTCCTTCGCGATACCAACGGTGATCGTGTTGCCGATCGCCGTGAAGTGCTTTTTTCCGGCTTTGGGGTTGGAGACACGCATCAGTTGATCAACTCCATTGCTCATGGCCTGGATGGAAGCCTTTGGTTCACTCAGGGCTTGCATGCCATGTCACTGGTTGAAACTCCGTGGGGGATCAAGCGCCTGGATCGAGCCGCGCTCTGGCGCCTCCGCCCCAGCTCGCTTTTGCTGGAAGGATTCTTCGGAGGTGGTATGGCTGGGGCCAATTGCTGGGGGGTAGCTGAAGATGACTATGGGCAAGTGTTTCACAAGACGGGTGATCGGCCTCAGGGGTATTGGTCTGTGCCTGGGCTCGTGCGTGGAGCCAGTCCCATGGGTAGCGGTTCCAGAACCCTCGCTAACCAGTCCTATGGAGCTTCGCCAGAACAATATCATGGGGTGGGTAACCTCTTTGATACCTCACCCAAGACAACCTCCCTTGATTTTATAGGTACCCAGGCCATGCCCGCCGACCTGCAGGGAGTGGCCGTGATCGGCGGCTATTTCGGTTCACTGGTCGAATTGCATCAGCTGCAGGATGAGGGCGCCGGATATCGGTCCAGCCAATTGCCTCGCATCTTAACCTCCTCCGATTCGGCATTCAGGCCGGTGGATGTCAGCATGGGGCCTGATGGTGCCATCTATCTAGCAGATTGGTATAATCGGGTCATTGGTCATTACCAGGCCAGCTACGCCGACCCCAACCGGGATAAGCACCACGGGCGTATTTGGAGAGTGCGCTCCACCGCACACAGCCCTGTCGATGCGCCAGACTTGAATGGGCTCTCAACTGCTGATCTGGTAGGATACCTGCATTCTCCCGAACGTTGGATACGCTATCATGCTCGAAGAGAACTCTTTTATCGGCCAGGGGAAGAGGTGGTCAAGGCGCTGGATGCTACCTTGAATGATCCTCGATGGGAACGGCAGGGGATGGGCTTCGGACAGCATCTCATCGAATGGGCCGGACTCTATCAAGCCCATGCAAGCCCGCGTGCCATTTTGGTGGCGCGTATGCTCAAGGCACCTGATTATCGTATCCGATCCTATGGGGTCAGGACTGCAGGTGCTTGGTCCCAAGACTTGGTCCAAGCTCGCGGATGGCTTAAACGGAGCGCAAAGGATGAGCACCCCAGAGTTAGGCTGGAAGCTGTTGTGGCTTGTAGTTATTTGCGAGAGCCCGAGTCGATCACCTTAGCCCTAGGTGTTCTCGATCATCCAAGGGATCGTTTTATCGACTACGCTCTCCGACAGGTCGCCAAAGCCTTGCAGTCCATTTGGGAACCTTCCTACCGTGAAGGTACCTTACCGCTGAGCAATCCTGCCCATGGAGCCTACCTTGCTGCCCTGTTGGCGGAGGCACCCGTCCTGCCCCAACCAGGTGAGGTGCTGTATGAACAAGCTTGCCAGCCATGCCACCAACCCGATGGAGAGGGCTTGGCCGGCTTCTACCCTTCATTACGCTCCAGCAGCTGGGTTGAAGGGGACCTGTCTCGACTGGTGCGAGTGGTGCTCCATGGTCTGGAAGGGCCCTTGACGATTAATGGGCAAGCTTTTGAGGCACGTCATGGCAACCCAATGCCAGGATTTGAGGGATTGACTGATGAACAAATCAGTCAGTTGCTGACCTTCCTGCGTCAGGCCTTCGACAATCAAGCTGGCGCTGTTTCAGCGCCGGAGGTGGCAGCGATACGCCGGGCACACGCTCAACATGCCGGACCCTGGACCCAGGCTTCACTCGAACCGTGAACCTTAGAGCCTACTGATCATCCTAGAACATTTTGCCGTGACCTCCGCTCTTACGCGGGGTTTTCCAGTTGGTCTCAACTTGACTTGAGGGATGCATTTCGAGCAGATCCTTGCCTGTCAGCCGGAGCCAAACACCCATCGGGGTTAAGATAAAGATGAAAAACAGGGTGAGGAAAAGGGTTGAAACCACCCGTCCCAGGGCGTGAAAGCATGTCATACCACCCCGGTAGAACGGTCGAAACAGATGTGGTTGCAGCCAACACAGGGATGTGGCCAGGATGCACGGCAAGCACCCCAACCACCAGGGGTAGGCATGCCAGCCCCTCCAGCCGGCCAGACACCAGAGCATGCCGATCATGGCGCCGAATGAGGCTGTAAATTTTAGCCATTCAACGGGGTTTTCCTTGAGTTTTAGTGACATGATTCAATCTGGAATGGGGTCGAAGGTAGGGGTGGGGACCGGGCCGACCTGAGCGCTTTTCTCCAGCCAGCAGGACCCTATCACTAAGTAATCCATGCTGGTGTTCATGAAACACCGGTAGGCATCTTGTGGGCTGCATACCACAGGTTCTCCGCGCACATTGAAGGAGGTGTTAATTAGGGCAGGGCACCCGGTCTGCTTTTGGAAGGCCTTGAGCAGGCGATAAAACAAAGGGTTGGTTTCCCGGTCGACGGTCTGAATTCTGGCAGAATCATCCACGTGGGTTACCGCCGGAAGGCTCGATCGGATGGCTTGAAGGCGTTCCAGACCGGTTGCATGACCTTTTATGGGGAATCGAATATTTTCCGCAGTGGGTGCTACCAGTAACATGTAAGGAGAGGGATGCCCTTTGAGTTGGAAAAAACCAGCTGCTTCCTCTGCAAGGATGGCTGGAGCAAAAGGCCGAAAAGATTCTCGAAACTTAATTTTGCGGTTGATCGCCTGTTGCATGGTTGGTGAACGCGGATCTCCAAGAATGGAGCGGTTGCCCAATGCCCTTGGACCGAATTCCATGCATCCCTGCATCCAGCCAATCACCGCACCTGATGCCAATTTCTCCGCGACCTGGCTCAATAAGGCGGCTTCATCCTCAATCACTTCGTACTGAGCCCCTTCCTGTTTTAGGGCTTGTTCGGTCGAAGGAAGGTCATAGGCCGGGCCCAGAAGCGAACCCCGCATGGAGTCCGATCCGGATGGATGGATGATTCGACTGACAGTTTTTTGACCATAATGAATGCTCAGAGCCGCCCCCAGAGCGCCCCCAGCATCGCCAGCGGCTGGTTGAATCCAAAGTTGATCAAAAATGCCCTCCGCCAGGATTTTTCCGTTGGCTACGCAATTGAGTGCGACCCCTCCAGCCAGGCAAAGGTTGGGTAGCTGGGTTACCTCGCGAGTGTGCCTGGCGAGTTTGATTATCACTTCTTCGCTCACTTCCTGGATGGATCTAGCCAGGTCCATGAAACGCTGTTCCATGGGGGAATCCGGTTGGCGTGGTGGCCCACCCAGCAGGTTGTGGAGCTTGGGGTGACTCATCTGATCTGAATGCAGGAAGCCAAAATAATCCATGTTCAGATGAAACGAACCATCCTCATGGATTCGGATCAGATGATCCCGAATGACTTGGGTGTAGGAGGGGTTACCATAGGGCGCCAATCCCATGAGCTTGTATTCGCCTGAGTTGACGCGAAAACCGCAGTAGGCGGTCATGGTTGAGTAAAGCAGTCCTAGCGAATGGGGGAAGCGGATTTCTTTGAGTAACTCAATATTTTTCCCGCACCCTCTTCCGATCGTGGTGGTGGCCCACTCCCCAACCCCATCGATAGTCAAGATGGCGGCTTCTTCAAACGGAGATGGATGAAAGGCTGAAGCAGCGTGAGATTCGTGATGTTGGGCAAAGAGTATGGGGCAGTCTTTGCTCAGCTCAGGCCATGCTTCACGAAGGGCTGCCGGGACATTGATTTTCTCCGAGAGCCAGGAGGCAACGACTCGAGGGAAAGTTTTCCAGCCTGCTGGTGCAATGGAGAGATAGGTTTCCAGCATGCGAGCAAACTTGGTGATCGGTTTTTCATAAAAAGCAATGGCATCAATTTTGGAAATATCGATCGCTCCAGCCTCAAGGCAATAGGCTACGGCATTTTCGGGAAGTCGTTGGTCGTTCTTGCGACGGGTGAACCGTTCTTCCTGAGCAGCTGCGAAGATGACCCCGTCCTTGATGAGGACGGCTGCGCTGTCGTGATAAAATGCTGAAATCCCTAATATGTATTGCATGAATAACTGGCCGAAATGAGAAGAGCCTACATGAAAGGGTACATGAAGGGGGCCAGGGCGCTGCTCGAGGAAAAGGCAATTAAGACGCCAAGTAGAAGCAGCATGAGCACCAGAGGCCAAAGCCACCACTTTTTCTCCTGTTTAAGAAACTGGCAAAATTCACGGAATAGCTGCCACACACTGCAAATTATGGCAATCGGAGGGGACTGAGCCAAGGGAATTATACTGTCTGCCGCATCAATCGCCCTGTGCTGCCCATGACTGAGTCCAAATCCTGGCCCTTTCCAGAAGGGGCTCATCCTCAGGTAAAGTGAGAAACTTCCAGTGTTTCATCCCGCTTTGCTCGGCACCATTCCAATTGCCAGGGCCTCGTAAACGAAAGTCCTCTTCAGCTATCAGGAAGCCATCATGGTGCTTGACCAACAGCTGGAGGCGTTCCCAGCTCTCGGACTGCTTGGCATGGCCCATGAGGATGCAATGTGCGTTTTCCTTCCCTCGGGCTACCCTTCCTCGCATTTGATGCAATTGCGCCAAGCCAAAGTGAGAGGCTTCCTCGATCAGCATGATGGTTGCTTTGGGCACATCA
>JALRAZ010000243.1 GCA_023257935.1 Verrucomicrobiota bacterium | reverse complement strand
AGGCCTGAGCCTCGTTTTTTCCGCAAATATTCAACGTCGACCCTCAAGATAGTCATTGAGTACTTCGTGAAAGCGTCGTACGCGCGTTTCCTGACCTGACAGATAGCAGTCCTGAAATGCCATCGAACGGAGCCCGCGCTGCTGAGTCTCCGCCAGAGAAAGGTCCTGCGTCAGAAAATCACCCTGGTCAATCGAAGCCTCGTAATCGGTGTAGGAACCCGATTCATGTGCCGCCTCCGCGAAGGGGCGCATACCGAACAAGGTAGCCACCTCCGGATTGCCCTCAATCGGGGGCGCGAGATACCAGTAATCGAATGTCGACCAGTTCGGATCATCCGCGTCGGGTTCGGTCCGAAACACATGAAGGCCCTCAGGTGTGCCGGTGAGCGTCAGATTGGGAAATACCGTGTGGTGCATCTGATCGGTCAGTTCGTCATCGAGGAGATTGTCGAAGTAGCGCATTCCCCGCTCCGGTCCGGTTTCACGTCGCGCTTTCTGCAGCGCCAATCGCGCTTCCTGAGCCCTTCCACGATAGTCATCCGGATTGATATCCCAGGCCTTGAGAACTTCCTCCCATAGCGGCTGCATGTCCTCCTCGGGGCTCAAGCGCGATGATGGCTGCAGCTTCTCGATCATCCGATTGTGACCAGAGGGATACATTTCAAATACCGTCGTCGAATAATGATCGTCGATCATCGGCATAAACTGAGGATGCACCGCAGGAATATGATAGGCCTCGTTAAAATTATCCGAAGCAAACTTCCAGTTAGTATTAACGCGTAAGGTGCACCACACCACACGAACATGGCTTTCGAGATCTCGATTGCCCAAAAGTGTTGGAATCGGATCGAGATACTCGAGCAGAGGCTTCGCCTCTGGGTCGAAACTCCAGAACACGAAACCGCCCCAGGTATCACAGGGCAATTCTTTTAACCGGAGCTTTCCGCATGGGTTGCCCTGAGGAAAATTCTCGGGGTCCTGAACCCACGTTAGCTCACCGTCCAGCGCCCATTGCCAACCATGATCGGGACAGGTGAAGCGATCTAACCCACCCTCTTCAGCACTGACCAGCTGATTACCGCGATGCATACACACGTTAAAAAAGGCTTTGATGCTGCCGTCCTTCTGACGGACCATCAGCACTGATTCATGACGGAAATTATGGACGATGAAATCGCCGGGCTCCGGCAACTGCGACTCGCGCCCACCCACGTGCCATATGCGCGTCCACATATGGCGCCACTCGCGATCGGCAAAATGTTTGCACCAATAGCGATCGCCAGAAATAGCATCGCCACGCGCCGCCGGCTCCTGCGCCGCAGGGTGGGTTGGATAGGGTTTGGCCTTGGCATCCATGGCGTATCTCCTCCGGCTTATCGGCGATTATTCTCCGTGCAGAACCTTGAAGACCCGACGACTGAATAGCCACTGCCCGTCAATCTTGACGCACTCGTCATCGTATTGACCTCTGGGCCGGATTTCGGTGCCATCCTGCATGACTGCGACCTCGTCGGTGTAGCTGCGCATACTCGCGCGATCACCGTTAACCGAGATGGTCCCCGGCATGGCCATCATGTTGACGAAAGGGAACATTTTCATGGCCTCAACCCAAGAGGCGACGATAGTCTCTCTGCCCTTGAGTCCGTCCAGCTCAAGATGGGGTAATTCCCAAACCGAATCTTCGGCCCAGGTTGAACCCCAGATCTCCGCGTCACGTTGATTGACGCCGTCGCAATAGCGCTCCAGTAGCGCTCTGATCGCAACCTTGTCTTCATGGTGTTGGTCGCACATATCTCTATCCTCTTGGTATTTGATTAACGCTTTTATCAATGGATCGCTTGATCACTGATTGATCAGCCCGCCGTCGATCACCATTTGCGCACCTGTCATATAGGTCGACAAATCGGAGACCAAAAAGAGCACTGCATCGGCGATCGTTTGCGGCGGCCCCATGTAACCCATGGGTACAGCTGCATGTAATTTGACGTACTCCTCAGGATTATCAACCGAGGACTGCCGCTGCATGTTGGTATCGATGAGGCCCGGATGAATCGTATTGCAGCGAATGCCATCGGCAGCCGTTTCTGCGGCCACCGTTTTGGTAAATCCAATCACGCCACCCTTGGCGGCCGCATAGGCACTGCACGCGGGCACGCCCACCAACGATACAATGGACGACATATTGATGATGGAGCCTTTGACACCCGTCGCGCGCATCAGCTCCACAGCTCTCTGGGTACCCATGAAGACACTGGTCATATTCACCAGCATCTGCCGGTTATAGTCCTCCAAGGTGAGTTCGGTCAGGGTTTTCAGCACCGCGATACCGGCGTTGTTGACCAGCGCGTCCAGTCGGCCATATTGGTCCTTGATTCGCTCCATGGTCTGGTTCCAGTCCGACTCGGTGGTCACATCCTGAGCCCAAGCTTGCGCCACGCCACCGGCAGCTACTATCTCCGCCGCCGTCGCCGCAGCGCCATCTCCATTGAGATCGGTCACGATCACGGTGGCACCCTCACTACTCAGCTTGTGCGCAATGGCATGACCGATACCCGGGTTTGAGGCACCGCCCGTCACCAAACAGATCTTTCCATCTACCATGCCCATGCCTACCCTCCTTCGCTACTCACATTGATTGGGTGTTGCGCGGCGGCTCAGCTAGCGCTACGCCTTCGCCTCAGCGGCGCGATAAATGCTTTCCAGATAATCCGTCACCGAATCAATCACTTGCCTGACTCGCCGGTCCCGGTTCGATATGCCGTGCGCCATACCCATACCCTGCATCAAAAACTGAGTCATATCGTGCGCCGCCTCCAAAATCGTCAAACTCTTCCAGTGCGGGAACACAGCACGCACGGTTTGCAGAAGCTCGCGCTCAAAATCCTTCTCCACCTTAGACACCACTTCGCCCAAATCAGGTTCAGTCCTCGCCGCGTTCAAGAGTTCCTGATAAGCCACAAACGAGGGCAAATTGACCCACTTCCAGTGCGCTTCGACCGAGGTGCGTATCGCCTTTCGCGTCAGCTTCTGGTCGGGCGAGTCAATATCCGCCATGAGCTCTCGATATTCTTTGAGTCGGCGCGCATGAAGATAACCCACCACAGCATGCATCACAGCGGATCGCGAGGGGAAATGATGCATCATGGCACCGCGGGATACGCTCGCCTCATCAGCGATCATCGCTGTCGTGGTGCGGGCATAGCCCATGGTGACAAAACAACGGACCGCCGCCTCGAGAATCGCCTGCCGGGTCAGCGCACTCTTTTCCGCCTGCCACCCATTGCCCGAATTTGCCGCGTCCTCCCCTTTGCCGGCCTCTACCCGAGACCGAACTGGTTTTGCTTTTTTCGCCATGCTTCACCTCTCAATCGGCCGCGTAGCTTACACAGTGGCTCAGCCAATGAGCAAACAATCAAGCTTGATTTTTTTATTGTCGCTACCCTAGACTGGCTCGTCATCAAATCTGGCGAGAGCGGTTGCCGCCCGCCCCCTTCGGGGCATAATCACGGCAGCAACCGGGCCCGACTCCGGGGCTGGTTTGATATGAAAGGAAATCCCATGAGCGAAGCCAAACCTCTGCATCAAGGCCTGTTCACTTGGCCAGATGCCTCCCCAAGCTTACTGGGCAGTCGCTGCAATCACTGCGGCGAATGTGCTTTTCCTTTTCAATCATCCTGTCGTGCCTGCTCTGGCACTGATACTGAGGAAACCAGTCTGGGCAATACCGGCACGCTGTGGACATGGACTATTCAATCCTTCATGCCGAAAAGCCCCTACCGGACAGACGAAACACCAGAAACTTTCTCGCCATACGGCGTGGGGTACGTTGAGTTACCCTGTGGGCTGAAGATAGAAAGTCGACTGAGAGAACAAGACTCAGGCACCAGCCCCAGAGGGCCCAATGCCATGCGATGCGGCAACAGTTGGCTTGCAGTCTCATGACCCTTTAATCTCCTTGGTGAAGATTAGTATTTGCCCACCTCGCGATCGCGACCGCAATCCAGCGCCTTGGCCATTTCCTGAGCCTTGGAAAGCATCATGCCTGCCTCGCTGGCTACGGCAATGAATTGAAAGCCTTCCTCTCGTCGTTGGAGAGCCGCCTCCACGCTGGCCACATGGATACCGGAGGCTACCCCATATTTTTTGCCCACCGCCTGGAGGTGGTTCAGGGCGTCCACGAACTCCTTGTCATCACTATCCCAACCCGGTTTCTTGCCCATCGAATTGAGCAGGTCATTGGGGCCGATGAAAAAAGCATCCACGCCGGGGACACTCAGGATCGCCTCCGCATTCTCAATCGCCTTGATATGCTCCAGTTGGAGGACAAGCAGGATTTCTTCGTTGGCACGTTCATAGTAGGTTGCCGGGTCGGTCTGAAAACTCACCGCATGAAGCATGCCTCCGACTGAGCGTGAACCCATGGGAGCGTAGAAAGTGGCATCGACCGCCAGCTCCGCATCCTCCTTGGTGCATACCATTGGAAGGATGACTCCCCAGCCACCATTGTCCAAAACCCGCTTGATGTTCTCACCCGTATTCCATGCTGGACGAGCCAGCGGTACCGTGTTGGCCGAGGCAATGGCCGAGTAGCACAGGGAAGCGGTTTCCACCCCGATGGGCATGTGCTCAATATTGAGATTGAGCCAGTCAAACCCGACCTGGGCCATGAGGGTGGCAGTGGTAGGATCGGGAAGGGACAGCCAGGTTCCGATGCTGGCTTCACCGCGTTTGAGTTTGGCTTTGACGTGATTGGTTTTCATGGTCGGGATTCAGGCTGAGGGTTTGGTAGCTCGCAATTGAGGTTGATTCAGCACCTCTGGATTGACCAGCAGACGAGGTGTTCGACCTTCCATGAGATCCACAATCGCCTCAGCCGCAGCCATGCTGATGCGCTCCCCGGTTTCGAAGCTGCTGGAGGCTTGATGAGGGGACATCAAAAGGTTGGGGGTCGAACGAAAAGGGTGGTCTGAAGGAAGGGGCTCCTGCACATAGGCATCCAGTGCTGCTCCAGCAATCCATCCCTCCTTAAGGGCCTGAACCAGGGGCGCCTCTTGCACATGGCCCCCTCGGGCAGTGTTGACCAGCAGAGCTCCTGGTTTCATTTTTTTGAGCTCGGCCTCACCGATCATGCCCTGATTGGCCTCATTCAAGGCAGCATGAATCGTCACAAAATCGCTTTGGGCAAGGAGGGTGTCCAAGTCGACAAACTCTACCCCCATGGCCTCGGCCTCTGGGTGCGGTTGCACATCAAAGGCGATGCGCTTCATGTCAAAACCCCCAGCACGTTTGGCTACCGCTCGGCCAATGCGGCCGCAGCCAATGATGCCTAGAGTCTTCCCACACAAATCCACCCCCCATTCTGCCTGCCATCCTCCTTCACGCATGGTCTGATGCACGCTGTAAGTTCGGCGGGCCATGGTAAGCAAGAGTGCAAAAGCGTAATCTGCTACCGCTTCATCCAGAAGCCCTGGGGTGTAGGCCACTGGAATGCCTGCCTGGGTCGCATCGTCGATCTTGATGGAATCATAGCCTACCCCCCAGCGTGAAAGGATTTTGAGCTGGCTAGCTTCGGGCGAGGCGAAAACAGTCGCATCGTAGGCATCAGGGCTGCAAAGCACCGCATCCTGGCCCTTGAGCTGCTCGAGCAGTTCGTTTCCCTTGAGTGGTCCCCACTTGGGAGGGATGGTGACCTGACAACCCTTGGATTCTAGGAAAGCCACGGCTGGCTTGCCAACGACAGCAAAGGTTCTTGCAGTGATTAATACGTTCCAGGACATGAGGCAGAGGAGTTTACTCTTCCGGGCAAAGGCTTCAAGACCCCATTGTGCCTGCGCGATTCGAAGCGGGTTCAGACCAGCTCATTGACAGCTCGGGGGGCTGGGATAGAGTGGCCTACAGATGGCTAGGACCAAGAGGGAAAACAAGATCCAACTGCGGGGGGTGCGTGAGAACAATCTCAAGCAATTCGATTTGGACCTTCCTTTAGGCAAGCTCATCGTCATCACCGGCCTAAGTGGTTCTGGCAAGAGCTCGCTTGCCTTCGACACCCTCTATGCAGAGGGCCAAAGGCGATACATCGAAACCTTTACCCCGTATGCGCGTCAATTTTTTGATCGCATGGATAAACCCAAGGTGGACCGTATCGAGGGAATCCCTCCAGCAATCGCCATCGAACAGCGCAACTCAGTCAAGACCACACGATCCACAATCGGCACGATGACCGAACTGTGTGATCATGCGAAAAACCTCTGGGCCAACAAGGCCTCGCTGTTCTGCCATCAATGCGGCGGCGCCGTGGAATGCGAAGACCCATCTGACATTTGGCAAACCTGGTCACAAGCCCATCAGAACCAGACCGCCATCATGACCTTCGACCTGCCCACAAGTGAGAAATTAGGCATCGAAGATTCACTCCAGCTTCTGAAGCAGCAAGGCTACCGCCGACTCCTGATTGATGAGCAACCTGTATTGGTAGAGGACAGCCTCGAGATGCTAACCCAAGCGATGCCCCCTTATCTGCGGGTCATCCAGGATCGCATCCGAATCCACCTGCCCAATCGAGCACGCTTCCTTGAGGCTTGCGAGACGGCCTATCGCTTCGGCAAGGGGCATCTCATGATCCATGTCCTGGACAAGGACAGTGGCCTGACCACCAGCTCACAGGCGCACTCACAAACTCGACACTGTGCTGCCTGCAACCTGGATTACCGCGAACCTGTCGCCTCCTTGTTCAGTTTCAATCACCCTACCGGGGCTTGCCCAGAGTGTCGTGGCTTCGGCCGGATCATCACCATCGATTACCAATCAGCCATCCCCGATACCCGCCTCAGCCTGGAGGCAGGAGCTGTGAAACCCTGGCAAACCGGACAAGGACTGGCATGCCAGCAGGACCTCATGGCCTTCTGCCGTAAGCGAAAAGTTCCTACCAAGCTACCCTTTGAGAAGATGAATCCAGCCCATCAGGACTGGGTGTTGCACGGGGATCCAGATTACGGCTCGGACCCAGAACATCAGTGGCCTACAGCCTGGTATGGGATCAAAGGCTATTTTGACT
>JALRAZ010000181.1 GCA_023257935.1 Verrucomicrobiota bacterium | reverse complement strand
ATGCACGATCGTGACGGAAATGTTCCTCCAGCATCGAGTGAAGCTTCCGCGGGATATCGCAGGGCTGCTCCTTGCAGGGATCATCTCAGACACCCTGAATCTGACCTCGCCCACCGCAACCGATCTGGATGCACGAATGCTCAAGACACTCGAAACCATCACCGGCATCAAGGCGACTGCCTTCACAGAAGAAATATTCAGCTCTGGTTCGGTTCTTAAGCAACGATTACCCGAAAAGGCCATTGTGAATGACTGCAAAATTTATCACGAAAAAGGGCATACTTTTAGTGTGGCTCAAATCGAGGAAATCGGCTTCCAAGAGTTCTGGGATCAGCATGAAAGGCTTTCTTTAGCACTGGAATCCTACCAAAAACAAGGTTCACACACTTTTAGCGCCCTGCTGATAACAGATGTCGTTCGCCAGGGTTCCTTGCTTTTAGTCGTTGGTGAACAGAAACTTGTAGATTTAATCGAATACAAGCAACGACGCCTCGGGGTGTATGATTTGCCTGGAATTGTCTCGCGCAAGAAACAATTACTGCCTTATCTGACAAAATGCTTGATGGCAGCCGAAAACTTATAATCCATCATACTGCTAGGCAATATGTTAGAGGTGTTAATAAGTTGTGAATAAGTTCAACTGGCATCTTGCCAACGATGGATTTAACTTTTTTACAAGGCAGGCTGGTAGGCATGATGTCCGCACGCCAAAAAGTCGTAACTCTTTTTTGGGTGTGAATAAAAGTCGTGCGTTGTAAAAGGTTTGTGGACATAGCCTACCAGCTCGCCAAACCTTCCCGTTCACAAATCACCTGAGTCCTCTATCCATCTTGTGTTGGTGATTGACCTCACAATCTGTCAATCATCCGGATTGATAGCTACTTACACCATTCCAGAACACATTAAGAACTGAGAGAAATGGCCCAGGTCGGATCTCTAGCTGCGTGATGCTTGAGGATGATCACACCCCACAACATCCTCATGGCGATGACTTCATGCCAGCCATCAGGGTGGCAAGGACTCGCTCAAGCCCTCACAAGCCAGAGGCACAACAGGCGATGACAAATCGTTGCCCCCCGGAGAGCGAGAGGTCAATATTTCGCACGAAGCGGCTCAAGATCCTTGAGAGCGAGATCACCCAAGTCATCCTGCCAGAAATAAGCATTCCGCGCACCGCCGGTGCTCCAACTGTGGATAAAAAGCATTCGATCAAAATTGATCCATCTTGCCGATCCATCCATGAAGAGTTCATTCCCCCCTTCAGGTAAACCCTGGGAATTTCGATGCGGGGGCATATTTTTAAAAGCCTCGGCTCTTCCACCTCCCCAATCATTGTCAACCTTCAACACCGCATCAGCAGCAAGAACCCAGCCGGGTTGTGAGGTAGAGTGTTTGACTGGACTTCTTGATTTGAATCGCCCCAAAGGATTGGTCCACTCTTCGATCCCCCCGAAATACTGGTAACCAATGTTCCATTGAGGGAAGGAGGGTTCAAAGGTAGGGAAGCTGGGACGGTTGGGGCATGTCCATATTTTAGAAACCGCATTGTTGGTGCTAATGGTTAAGCCCACACTGGCTGCCGCCTCGCGTTCTGGAGGATTGAGCGAAACTTGCACCGAATTGTGCCTAGCCTTGAGCAACACATCGTTGTTGTCATCCGCATAGATCGTCATGGCGATACCAAGCTGACGCAAATTATTGAGACACTTGACCCTTTTACCCTTTTCCTTGGCCTTGGATAAGGCTGGAAGAAGCATGCCGGCAAGGATGGCAATGATAGCGATCACCACCAATAATTCGATCAGGGTAAAGCCTCGGCGGCTACGTGAAAGGTTCGTGTATGTTTTCATCGTGGTAGACCGCCAACGGCTATGGAGTGACGGAAAGGCTTATATCCTAGTGGGATGGATGGCCTTGGCAATGTCAAATTCCAGTTGATTAGATTGCAATCAAAATGCCGCCCAAAACCTTCCGAGGCATCCGAGAATCCAAAAGGCAAGCTCATGGCAACTCATGACCTTCAAAGTCGATCTCGGGTATACCGAGGCTGACAAGCTTGCCTCGAGTCCTACCCTCAAAACATTGCCCCTGCATCACCTGATCACCTTCTGACCATTGAGCAATCCCATAACTAAAATCCAACGACGAGTGAGCGACCATTTCAAAAGCATCATTCACCTTCAGCAAGCCTGGATTAACCGGTGACCCATAACATCCTAACCACCAGTGACCCTCAACACGCGCCAGAGTCTGAATCCCGAGTTTGGTATAACCACTGGCCAATTCATGCCGCGCGATAAAATTCAGTCTGCTATCAAATTCGAATAGATAGTTCTGGCGGTAAGACTCAGGCAAGCCGCCGGCCAACAGAAACCGGTCATCGTGGTAACTAATCGCCCCGCAACCGTGGACTAGCTGCGGCACCTCAATGCGCTCAAGCAAACGCAAATCGATGGGATCATAGATGTAAACCCATGGTTCTGATGCCCCAGCCAGTTGGTTAAAGGCTCCAAGCTCCACTGCCACATATAGTTTTCCCTGAGCCAAGGTCAGGTCTCCATGATGTGAGGCGACCTCTACCTGCTTGACAAGTTTGCCCTCCAAATCCGACTTGACCAGTGTCACAGTGTGCGACCAATAGATAAACTGTTCATCGAGGGCAACGCCCTGCAGATGGCCCTTGTATTGTCCATCACAAACCACCTCAGAGGGCAAAGCATCACCTCTCAAACAAAAATAATGACCTAAGAGCACGAGGCATGCCGTGAGGAATCCCCTGGACCAGAGAAAGGCCGAGGGATCGCTGAGATTTGGACGACAGGAATCAGGTCCCTTCATTGAGCAGATACTGCTAAAGTGTTAGGATGTTTGCCTTGTGCCATCATCTGCCCTTTTGCTTCGCTTCGATGACATCAGCCAATCGCTGTTTACGAATGACTTTCAACTTATGTGTTCCGCGAGCGATGAGGTCCTGATCATCCCAAGCTCTCAGCTCAAAGGAAAACAGCCGCTGGTCTGCAAAAATGAGTTTGGCCTGACAACGAACCATTTTTCCCATTGGCGTAGGAGCCAGGTGCTCAACCTCTACCCTGGCACCCACCGTGCTTTCTGACTGCTCAAGATGGGGCAGCATCAACTGGCGAGCAGTGTGCTCAAGAAACCAGATCAGCCACGGTGTGGATAGCACGCTGGGCATGACTTGATCGGAAAAGTCAATAGCATGAGGTGGCTCGGTCAAAAAATCGAGGGTGTCCACCTCGCCAATACGCGGTCGGCTTTTCATCGAGAACTCATCAACCAATGTGAAGTAACCTTCATACAAATCCTACAAAACTGACCCAGCACTTTCTCCTAGGGATCAACCCTTGTGCTGAGACTCTCACAAAAACACCACCAGTCAATGCGACCATCGCAGGATGGATCACGCCTTTTTCATCGCCTCAAGGAAGCTCTCGTCTCATGACGGTTATGGCCTCGGCATCCTTATAATGGCGCCTCAAACCTGCCTCGTTGAGCAGCTTAGCTGGGACACGCTGCATGAATTCCGGGAAGGTGCGTTCAGCTCCCTTGCGGAGTTGCAATTGCCCACTGCGCGATTCCCAAAAATCGGCCTGGACCTCAAGCAAGGCACGAAGCCCTTCCTGTGGCGTCATAGTTTCTCGACGTCCCAGCATCCAAACCAGTTCCTTATCTCCGGGCATGACCACCGGAAAAGGCACAATCTTTATCTTGACCTCTGGTTCCAGTTCCTGCTCCTCCCAAGGCAGGTCGTTGATACCAATTGAGCTCATGAGGGACCCGGTAGGCAGGTTGAGTTCCACGTTCAGCAGCCCCTCTTCTTCATCGATGGCAAAGTCCACCAAATCCCTTCCAAAGTTATCTTCAAATCGCTGACTGACTTCCTTGAGCGTCTCTACCTTGAGATCGGGCAGCGGGCAACGACGACAAAACTCATGGAACGCAGCAGATTGACGTTTTCGTTCCATTTCCTTGCGGATGGCATCCAGAATTTTTTGTGCCAGGTTTGAGTCCTGAGTGGTTTGTGATAGGACGTTCTGTAGAAGTTCAAAGACTTCTTTTTCAGTCAATTGGTTCTTGGGCATGGTATCAATTCAAGCTCTTCGCTGTCACGGACAGCAGATCAGTTTTTTGCCTCAAGGACCTCATGACTTCAATGTTTAAACCAATCCATGAGGCTTCATCCTTGTGCTGCCGCCACGCTTCATGCAGGGTAGCGGCATTCCCATGATCGGTTCGGCACCATTGATCCTATTTACTGGCATGATGGCATTGCTCTGGCTACAGCAGGCGTGTGCGCTGCAAGCTAGCTCCAATCCGAACATCTTGCTGATTATGGCTGATGACATGGGATACTCTGATCTGGGCTGCTATGGCGGTGAAATCCGAACCTCAAACCTTGATCGACTCGCAGCCAATGGCATGCGCTTCTCTCAATTTTACAATGGTGCTCGCTGCTGCCCAACCCGGGCGTCTCTTTTAACTGGTCTTTATGCTCACCAGACCGGTGTCGGCCACATGCTTCAAAATCAAGGCTTACCGGGTTATCAAACCGGGTTGAACCAAAACTGCCTCACCCTTGCCGAAGCTTTAAGAATCAACGGGTATGCCACTTATATGAGCGGCAAGTGGCATGTCACCACCCACACCCTTCCCGATGGACCAAAGCATACCTGGCCGCTACAGCGAGGCTTTGATCAATTCTATGGAACGATCATTGGTGCAGGCAGTTTTTACGACCCCAACACTTTGTGCCGCCAGAATACCTTCATCACTCCGGAAAATGATTCCGAATACAAGCCAGAGACCTACTACTATACCGATGCCATCACCGATAACGCCATCAACTTCCTGGAAAAACACCATCGTTCACCCACTGATAAACCCTTTTTCCTTTATCTTTCCTACACAGCAGCTCATTGGCCCATGCATGCCCTACCTGAAGATATTGAAGCTTACAAGGGGGTCTATCGCCGAGGCTATTCATTCACCCGACATAGGCGCTATGAAAGGCTGATTCAACTCGGACTGATTCCATCTGATACCATTTTAAGCCCCGGTACAGGCGACTGGGAGCAAGTGGAGAATAAACCGTGGGAAGAGCGCTGCATGGAAGTCTACGCTGCCATGGTCGATCGCATGGATCAGGGTATCGGCCGAATTGTGACATACTTAAAAGCGCAAGACGCACTCGACAATACATTGATATGCTACCTACAGGACAATGGAGGATGTGCCGAGGGCATGGGAAGAGGTCGTGATATCAACGATCGCTGGGTCGGAGCCATTCCCGATACCAACCCGATGGGTGCGGACGAACTTCAACCCAAACTTTGGCCTCCTATGAAAACACGTGAAGGCCTGCCGGTTAGAGGAGGACCTGAGGTCATGCCTGGCCCAGCCGACACCTACATAGCCTACGGCCAGCACTGGGCGAACGTATCCAATACGCCTTTTCGCGAATACAAGCACTGGGTTCATGAAGGAGGCATTGCAACCCCTCTGATCATGCACTGGCCCAATCAAATCAAGCTACCCGGAAGCATCACACACGAGCCCGGTCACATCATCGATATCATGGCTACGTTCATGGATGCCGCGGGAGCTACCTACCCACTGAATGAAGGTGGGAACGCCATACAGCCCATGCAGGGAACGAGTCTTTTGCCTGTCATCAAGGGCCAACGCCTCAAGGATCGAAAGCTCTTTTGGGAACACGAAGCCAATTGTGCCGTAAGGGTTGGCGATTGGAAGTTAGTCCGCAAAAACAACCTCTCTCATGCATCCAACTCAGACTGGGAACTTTACAACCTGAAAGAGGATCGCAGCGAAATGAGAAATGTGGCACACAAATTTCCAAAGCGTGCAGAAAGCCTCGCTAAGGAGTGGCAGAAATGGGCTGAAGATGCGCAAGTTATCCCATGGCCATGGAAACAAAATCCATTAAACTGAATGGAACGTTCCCGCATTTTTTTTGCAAAGATTTGCGCTTGTGATAAGTTAACATTTGTTCTGGTGCGCAAAGGCTATGATGAAAAAGTTAAAACCCGAGGATTTATTCCAGCACCTGAACGGGTTCCTGAAGGACAAGGGTGTTGAATTGGCTGGGAGCAAGCGTATCAGCCAGAGCCTTCGCAGGAGCTGCGAAAAAATAACTCAATCAATCAACACGGCCAATCAAGCCATACGATTTGCTAAAAAACAAGTAGAGGCCAAACTCGATCAAATGAGGGATGCCATTCACTTGAAGACGACTCCCCCCAATACAAAAAACACACCCAAAAAACAAAACATGAAAGCCAAGAAGAAAGCAGCCAAAAAACCCGCCAAGAAGGTGGTCAAAAAAGCTGCTCCTAAAAAAGTCGCCAAGAAGGCCGCTGCCAAAAAGGTAGTCAAGAAAGCCGCTCCTAAGAAAGCCGCTCCTAAGAAAGCCGCTCCTAAGAAAGCCGCTCCTAAGAAAGCTGCTCCTAAGAAGGCCGCTCCTAAGAAGGCTGCTCCTAAGAAGGCTGCCAAGAAGGCCGCTCCTAAGAAA
>JALRAZ010000074.1 GCA_023257935.1 Verrucomicrobiota bacterium | reverse complement strand
GATCAAATCACCGCTCACACCTTTCACGCGCCGGATTCAGAGGGGAGTCAGTGTTACAATTGCCACATGCCTCATACCACCTATTCCCTCCTTAAGGCGATTCGCAGTCACGAAGTGGACAGCCCTGATGTCAGGGTGACTCAGGAAACGGGCCGCCCTAATGCCTGCAACCTCTGTCATGTGGACCAGACACTTGAGTGGACTGCAACCCATCTAAACAAGCGTTACGGTCACCCCATGCCTGACCTGAGTGATGAGGAAAAGAACGTGTCTGCCACGGTGGTCCAGCTTTTGAGTGGTGAGGCGGGCCAGCGAGCACTCGCAGCATGGCATCTGGGATGGGGAGCTGCACTCAAGGCTTCGAGTTCTGGTTGGCAGCCTCCTTTATTGGCTGAGTTGTTGGACGATCCTTACCATGCCGTCCGCCATGTCGCCTACAAGGCCTTGCAGGCGCATCCTGGCTTTGAGGCCTTTGAGTATGATTATGTCGCCACTGATTCCTCCCTGGCTGCAGCCCAGCAAGCAGTGACCAAGCAGTGGGAATCGCGCACGCCATCGCCCGCCACCAACCCACTTCATAAACAAGTATTGCTTGATGCCTCAGGCCGGGTGGACCAAGCCAGGTGGTCGGCGCTGCTTCGGTCAAGGGATGACACACCCATTCGGCTTCGGGAGTGAAGAGCCTCCCGCTGTCTATTCAGGACATAAGGCTCGTCATGCATCTCAGGCTTGGCTAAGCTTTGGGCATGCTTCTCTCACACACCTCGGCGGTGACCCGTCGCTTGATCTTTCCATGGGTCATCCTAGCGATTCACATCGCAGCCTGCACATTCTCTGTGGCTCATGCCGCTTCCCAGTCGGTCTGGATAGGTACCGGCAATGCCTGGCCTAGTCAGGGAATTTACCATGCCCAACTGGATCTTGAGACAGGTAAGCTGACTCGTCCCGAATTAGCAGCGGAAGTTTCGGGGCCAGGCTTTTTGGCCATGCACCCCAAGGGAACTCACCTGTATGCGGCAGCTAGCCTCAATGGGAGCCCATCTGTGATTGCTTACCGGATTCAGGAAGGCAACCAAGGGGAGTTGCAACAAGTCAATGCGTTACCTATTGGAGATGGCGGGGCGACGCATCTGGCTGTGTCAGCTGATGGTTCTCTCCTGGTCACAGCTCAGTATGGAGGCGGCTCTGTTGCCGTTTTTGACCTGAAGGAGAACGGGCAACTGGGTTCACGCAAGCAGCTCATCGAGCACCGGGGTGGTTCTCAAGTAGTAACAGGTCGACAGGATGCACCCCATCCGCATTGGGTGGGCTTTTCCCCAGACCAGCGTCATGTGCTTGTTCCCGATCTCGGTATGGATGCGGTGATTACTTATGGTCTGGACATCAATGGAGGGAGGCTTAGCCCCAAACATCGTAACCCGATGGTGGCTGGAGGGGGGCCTCGGCACATGAAATTTCATCCGAATGGACAATGGGCTTACGTGTTGAATGAACTCTCACTAAGCCTGACTCTTTGTGATTATGTCCCTGAGGATGGTAGGTTGCTTCCTCGGCAGACGGTCAACACAGTCCCTCAGGAAAGCTTACTTGAAGAGCGCTTTGCCAGTGCCTCAGAGGTCAGGATTCATCCCAGTGGTCGCTTCGTTTATGCGGCCAATCGTGGGCATGATACCATCACGGCGTTTGCCATCGATGAAGAGTCAGGCCGACTATCGGTGATAGAGCGAGAATTTGTGCGGGGCGCTACCCCTAGAAACTTCAATATCGATCCCACTGGCCGATGGTTGCTCGCCGCAGGTCAGCATTCTCACACCCTGGCTTCATTTGAGATTGATTCGATCACCGGTGCCCTGCATTACAGCGGTCACGTGGCTATGGCCCCTTCAGCTATCTGCGTGCTTTTTGCCCATGAATAAGCTCCTTTCAGCCAAAGCAATCGTTTCGCCGATTCGGGAGGCGCGCTGGCGACATTCAGTTTGGCTTCTGGTGTATTGCGTAGCATGGGTAGGGTGCCTTGCTAGCCTGAAAGCGGGTGACCGTCCTCCGAATATTGTTTTCTTTTTTGCTGACGACCAAACTACCTCCACCCTTGGATGCTACGGTCATCCTTTTGTGCAAACGCCGAATATCGACGCCCTCGCAGCC
>JALRAZ010000137.1 GCA_023257935.1 Verrucomicrobiota bacterium | reverse complement strand
TTATCGATCGAGCCAATTTCTTACCAATACTTTATTGGAAGCTCCGCGCGTTATCAGTGATGTACATATCACGGTGGGACAACGAATACAACCGCCAGACAGCGAGCAGGGCAGCGAAGAAGGTGAGGATTATTTAGCTGGTTACATTATTCCAGATTCTGGAAATTTGTACCACCCTCAAGCCTACATCGATCCGCTTGTTGAGGGTTTCGAGAAAGCGAGTCAAGGGGCGATCATCCCAGTCAACGCTATACCCAATCAAAATCTCCTTGATGTCCTGTGGTTCAGAGCCAATAAAAGCGATCAAGGAAAAGGCTTTCTTCCTGTTTACTGGCCTTCAGTTAAGGCGTCTTACATTTTTGACTGGCCCACTTCATCCAAAGAGATTGTTTTGGCCAGTAATGCCGGTTCCGGGGAGCTTTCTAGTATGGCTGCCAAGGGTAGTATTTACCGGCAACCCGTGTCTGGATCCGTTGGTTACAATCCTAATGAGGAGCATGGCCTGATGATTGCGGGAAGAGCCTATGCGTTGCGCGATGACCTGAATATTGTTTCCGAAGAGAATTATACATCTGAGCCCTATGTATTGTTGGAATACGCAGAAAACGACGGCCGGCCTGCCATGGAAGTGTTCCATGTGATCAGAGAGAAACCTTCAGAAGGCTTGGTGTTTGATTACATTGTGGAGGCAGGAACAATGCTCCAAGCTCCCATGCCTTTACCACTCCTGGAAAACCCTACTTTTGAAGAGAATGGGATAATCAAAACCAAAAACAAAGAGATCTTTGGTGCGGCGCTACCGGACAATTGGGATGCTCTTGGAAATGGTAAAAATTCAATCACTCACTATACAGGCTTCACATACGAGGACCGCAAGCAAAACAAATACGTTTATCGGGGGCGCCACGGCGGACCTCCCGCTTTACAGGCTGGTTACTACAATCCAGCCGATGATTCTTGGTCTGAGGAAGTTTCTACCTCGATAAAAGCTGGTTTTCCGTTCACATGGGACCTTCATGTCTCCCAAATCAAATCCATGGTTGTCATGGAATTTCAATCCGGTTCGAACATACCTGATTGGTTGTCCATTGATGGGTTGCGTTTGGCTTCAGCTATCGTGCCGACATCCGCTGTGAGTGACTCGAGTTACGACATTCCCCTAGTGGTCAGATCCCTGGATGGTGTTTCGAATCCTGTTGCCATCACTGTGACGATCACCGTTCTGGACCCTACCAGTACATTTGCATCGGTTATCCAGCAACCTCTAAATCTTGGATATGAAAATGATCAAGGGTTGCAGGTTCAACTAGGTGATCGTGCGCCCTATTTGGCGGAATTGCCGACTGGGTCTAACAGTCTGAAAATGGAGTTTTATTACCGAAATCAAGAAGCCTTTGATTGGCCCCATCGAACTGCTCCTGCGCTTCGAAGCATCGTGCCGTATCTTCTGCCCGCAGGAGAAAGTGGTTACCTTGGTGATCCAGCCAGTATGGAGACTTCTGCGCTCAAAGTGGTTTACCGACCTGTATGGCCTGCTAGCGTGCCTGAAATGAAACTCAGCGAAACCTTGGTTAAGCCCACCCGTGGATTGCCTGATATCGGTGGCCAATCATCATTGAAAATCCTTTATCAGCAGGCCGTGGCAAATTCAATTTCTACAGCAGGACAGATTGAAAAAACAGCTGTTATCTTGCACGACCCCACCCGGGCTAAAGGAGCTTTGCTGATGGACGAACTGCCTAGTTCTATCAACCAATCTGCCTATAATGGTAAAATCTATTTCCCTAAACTCCCGCCGCATTTGGTGAAACGTTTCTATTTGGATCCGCGCTATGAAAACCGGACTGTGAGTCCAGTTATCAGTGGTCAATTAACATTTGAAGGGGAATTCCGAGAGGAGTCTTTGGGCCAGGACTATATCTTGCTCAATGTCATGAGTGATGAAGAGGTGAATCTATTAAAGGATCTTTGCCACGCCAGTGATACAAATAAGACTAATTGGGATACGGCCATTGATCAGTTGGCTACTGAATTGGTTTCCTTTCTTAGGGAGCGAGATAATAGTGGTAAACCCACCGGTCGTTGGATTGCTAATGATTCAGGTACTTCTGTTTTAGGCTATCCCAATGATCTTGCCCCAGGAATTCAAACTATAAGCAATGTTCAAATAGCTGAAGTGGTGAGTGACGACACAGCGGTAAGCTCATATGCGTTAACATCTGTGGGTAACGGTACAGGCTACGTTACTTTGATTAGCAACGATGGTAACAACCCTGATATCGAAGGCCTTCCTATCAGCTTGCACGTGCTTCGAGTGGGGAGCGAATTAGCTCAGGGAGAGCTTAAGGTTATTTATGCGGCGAACCCACTGGATGAGCAAGTTACTTTTCAGCATTCTCAAGATCTTGCTGGCCAGTTTGGTCAATATCAATACGAATGGTTTATTTCTGCCCCTGTAGATGGGAGTCCTTTGCCTATACCCGCCTCGGCTGGCGGTAGTTTGGATGCGGGGTGGATTCCTCTGGAGTCAAGGAGAACCAACGGGATGGGTGAATTCTTATACACCCTCGGTGGCTCAGGTATTCAAACCCTCAGTGATAACTACATCACCATGCGTTACCGCGCAACGGATCCAACTCACCCAGCGGCTAATGTTTGGTCCGCCTATATGGAGCCCCAATTGGCAGAAGGTTGGATCAAACGGGTGCTTGCAGGAATCAATCCTTTTAACCAACGAATCACGGACCTTTTCAACAATGCAGTCAATACGGAAGTTAGCCTAGTGGCTCAAGCCGGTACTCGATGGGAGGGCAACATTGCTCTGAACCTAGAGAACATGAATGACCACGGCTTGATTGAAATTTACGAAACGGTTTTGAATAGAGGTAAATCTTTAAGTATTGATAGCGGTATCAATTATGGGCCTGCCAACGATGCACTGCTCCTGGCCGCAGGCTATCTCAATGATCTCTATGTCATGTTGGGAAATGAAGCGTCGGCTGATGCGGCTAACC
The DNA here is from genome assembly GCA_023257935.1 of Verrucomicrobiota bacterium. Lineage (GTDB taxonomy): Bacteria > Verrucomicrobiota > Verrucomicrobiia > Limisphaerales > AAA164-E04 > UBA7971. The sequence goes on along the minus strand of JALRAZ010000137.1, from coordinate 2,394 downwards.
CCACTATTGGTATCAGCACCTCTGATGGGACTTATGGAGATATTGCTACTTCTATGTTTGCTTTTAAAGGGCAGATGCCAACCTTGTTAGAAGAGGAATTGGGCTTGCTTCGTGGTCGAGATGATTTTCTCCAGCCTGGGGTTGAAATTTCACCGGTTTATAACCGTATGTTCTGGAATTACACCCGTGGCATTGATTCTGGCGAAGCCATTTACGCGCGGAACTACAATATTCAGGAATACTTCGCGGGGGGGGAACTTGATGGGGTGATTAATGCCGAGGACGCTTCCAAGATGTATCCCACAGGTCATGGGGATGCTTACGGCCATTATTTGAGTGCGCTCAAAGGATATTACAGACTCCTAATAGACGCAGACTTTGAATGGAGCCCCAGGACTGAAGCGGTCACCATCCTGGGGAAACCTGTTCAGGTTGATTACCTAGACGAGAGAAAATTTGCTTCCGCTGCGTCCTCCTTAGCAACCACAGGTCTTCAAGTGACTGAGTTAACTTGGCGAAAAGATTATGAAGCCGGAGAGGGTGACGGTTGGTCGCATTGGAGTTCAACTAGGTCCAATCCGAATCGTGTCTACACACAGGGAGGCGAAAGCTTAGAAACCACCCGCTACTGGGGTGTTGATCACTGGGCAAATCGCACAGGTATCGGAGCGTATGTGAACTGGGTGGTTGGAAACGGAATGTTACCTGCATTCGATTTGGATCCAACTCATGAAGGCATTCAGAAGATTGATAGGACTACGGTGAGCGAGCTCTCTCAAATTGTTTTAGTGAGCGGCGAGCTTCAACAGACCATGGACACCGTTGAAGCTGGCATGACGCCCCTTGGAGTGAGTGATGATTCCATCATATTCGACATCAATCCTAATCTCATATTGGGAGGCGGGGGTGCCCCACTTAAATCCCATTACGAGCAAATCCATGATAAGGCTGTGAAAGCGATGTCCAATGCTATCACGGCGTTTGACGAAGCCAAAGATGTCACGAGCATGATGCGGAGTGAGGAGGATGAGTTGAGTGAGCTTCGTAATGCAATTGAACTGGAGGAATTTGCCTATACAACCAAGTTGATTGAAATATTTGGTGAACCCTACGCTGGAGATATTGGCCCAGGAAAAACTTACCCTCAAGGATATGTAGGTCCTGATTTGCTACACTGGTCCTGGGTCGAGGGGTTTGATCCAATAGCTGAAACGCGCACTACAGAACTTGCGAAAACATATAGGATCAACAAGCAAAGTCTTCCTAGCGAAGGTATTACAGCTGATACCGACTTCAACATGTGGAAGCTACCAGGAGAGGCTGAAGACGAAACCCTTGCTTTATCGTATGTCCTTGCAGATCACGGCTATCCTGCAAAACCAGATGACCTTAAGGGTACTCGTGGTGCAGTTGGCTCTATTCAAACATTAGTGGTTGCTGCCCAGACCCAATACTTTCTTCTTGCCGACCAGTTAGACGCAATGGAGAAGCTGATGAAATTGATGGACACTAATGTCCGCGTTTTCAGGGCGATCAACGATAAGAAACAGGACATTCGCAACGCACAGGAAGCGAACCTGGCAGCTGAGCATGTTACTAGGTCTGTCGAGACTGCAAACGAAATTTACCAATCTTGGCAAGATTATGTGATTGAGAATCTGGAAAGGATTCAGGATGGAGTAACGCTCTCATTTCCAACAACTACTATTGCAGGTCTGGCTGCCGGAGGTGATTTCCTTAGGCCCGCGATAGGGGGGGTTCGAGCAGGTTTCACCTCGACGTTAGTGGCAGTCGATGCCTCCTCCCGAATTCGAAACGGGATTGTCTCTCTGCTGAGGAAGGCAACCGACTTTGGCGTCGATTTACGGGAATTTCATGACATTTCTATGCGAGAGTGGGAAATCGAAAAGATTGAGCAAGTCAACGACCTTGTCGGACAACTCAATGACATTGAGCTCGCAGCGGCCGACATCACCCTGATAGCAGGTGATTATCAAGATGCTCGTGAGGCTGTTAATTTAGCAGCCTGGGAGGGGGCTCGGCTTCTTGAAGAGCGGGAGATTTTCAGAAAACGCGCTTCAGCCATTATTCAAGGATTCAGAACTCGGGATGCTGCGTTTCGAATTTTCCGGAATGAAAGGCTCGAACGCTACAAATCGCTCTTCGATCTTGCCGCTACCTACACATTCTTGACAGCAAAAGCTTTTGACTATGAAACGGGCTTGCTCGGCAGCAACGATGGCCAATCTTTCGTTGAGAGGATTATCGCCTCCAGAGCACTTGGCATCATGAAGGATGGAGAACCACAATTTGCTGCCAGCAGCACAGGAGATCCAGGACTGTCCAGTATACTTGCTGAAATGGCTTCAGACTGGGATGTGCTCCAAGGACGTT
>JALRAZ010000098.1 GCA_023257935.1 Verrucomicrobiota bacterium | reverse complement strand
TGCACCAGCTCCGGCACCAGTTCTCCATAGCCCTCCCGGGGCTCGATGATGGCGGTGAAGTTGTCACCCACCTGTTTGCCCAGTAACGCCAGTTCCAGCCCTCGCACGATATTGCCGGCGCCCTGTAGATACACCAGTGGCTCACCGCCAAGGGTGGATTCCAGCTCAGCGCCGGAGTCGTCGGTGAGGGTGTAATGGATGGTGACTACCGATTTAAGTTGAATGGTCATAACAAACCTTGGCATTGATCCCGAGAGTGGAACCAATCGTTGGGTGCTATCTGATCGCCCAAAAGGAGCCAACTGGACCTCTCCAATTCCCATTCTTCACCTTGATCCACCCTGTGTGGCTCTCCAGTCATCCAAAGGCATCCACTTGGTGGAGGCAAGGTCCGGTAAGTTGGTGGGTGCCTACCTGGATGGTGCAGCCACCATTCCATCCAGCGTTCTCGTGGGTTCCACCCTACTGACGCCTTCTCACGGTTTAACTGCCTTGGATTTATCGAATCCTGACTCGGACCTTTCGGTCCTCTGGCAAACCAAGTCGATGAGCCCTGCCACGGCCAGCCCGATGGTCATGGATGATGCCGTCTTCGTGGTCAACAACGCTGGTGTCTTAACCCGAGGCAGTCTGGATGGCGGTCGTCGTCAGTGGCAGGTGCGTCTCAAGGGTCCCTTTAGCGCTTCGGCAGTGGGTTTTGGGCATCACCAATACTGGGTCAATGAATCGGGTTTACTCCAGGTTGTCGATGTCTCCGGACAGGAAGGGCAGGTCATCAGTAGCCTCGATCTCGGGCAAACGATTCTCTCGACGCCTTCGGTGGCCAATGGTGCGCTCTACCTCCGTAGTGATCAGCAACTTTGGAAAATTGGGACACCTCCCTTGCTTTGAGGCTTACAGGAACCATTTATGACCCAAGTACGACCAATCCTCCTGCCATGCTAGCATGAATATTGCTCACTCACGGGATAATAATGAATAACGAGATGCGCAGGGCGATGCTCGAACACTTATTTCTCGGGAAATCTCCAATTTCATGCTTTGCAGTCTGGCTGTCGCGGGCTTTCTGGATAGCTCCATGCTTCATGACCTGGGGTGCGGAGCCACTGGTTGCCTACCAGCTCAGGGTGCCCGAACCCAGAAGCTACTGGGTGAGCCAGGCGGCCGATTGGTTGACTCCCAGCCTTGGGCCCATTGCAGATGAGCTCTCTATCCGGAATGCGCCTGATGCGGCGGCCATTTCACGGATCGACAGTCGCGTCATCATCCATCTCAAACCAGAGGCTAGACTGGAGTCATTCGGTTGGCTTGATCATTGGGGCGAGCTGAAGACTCTTCCTTACACCGATACCTACCTCCTGCAGACAGGCTCTCCTCAGGATGGCCTCCAGGTAGCTTCAAGACTTGCCGAGTATCAAGAGGTGATAGCAGCCTATCCAGTGGAGTCCAGGTCGCTTCATTTTCAACCCAGATCTCTCTATGCTTCCGAGCCTGATGATACCTACTTTTCTCATCAGTGGTATCTGGATCAGCGTGATAGGGACTACCAGAAGCTGGGGGTGGACCTCAATGTGAGAGCGGCCTGGCCCCTGATTCGTGATCGCCATGTATCCCTGTCCATTGTGGATACTGGGGTCAGCATGGAACATCCGGATCTGGAACAGGCTGTTGGCGGTGCACAGCACCATAATTTCATTTCGGGAGAAAACGACGGGGCGCCGATATCCTCCACACTTTTCCACGGCACGGCTGTGGCTGGTCTTATGGGGGCCACCCACGACAATCAGGCAGGTATTGCGGGCATGTTGCCCAATGTCTCACTCGCCAGCTGGGTCATTTTTGGTCTGGGTGGGACGATTGCCGATTCGCTTCAGTTGGCTGAGATGTATGAAACCGATCCGGATACCATTCAGGTGCAGAATCACAGTTGGGGCAACGCCTACCCCCAACAGGAAGGCCCCTCTTTCATCGAACGGATGGCCATCAGCAACGCCTTCTTCAGCGGACGCTCTGGTAAGGGAACGCTGATGGTGAGGGCAGGCGGCAATGACCGCATTTCAGGCGATTTTCATCCCGGTTTGGGGGATGCGAACGACGATGCCTACACATCCATGCATCAATCCATTGCGGTGGCGGCCACGGATCGGGAGGGCAAGGCCACCAGCTACTCCAATTGGGGGGCTTGCTTGCTTGTGGCAGCGCCGGGTGGGGATAGTCAGGATGGTCTGTTCACCACGGATCTTCTTGGAAGGCGGGGATACATTTCTTCGAGCAGTGAAATAGGCAAAGGCGACTATATTCCTAACGAAGTCGGCTTTATCGGCACCAGCGCGGCAGCGCCGCTGGTATCCTCTATGGCGGGTATGGCCCTTGCGGTGGCTCCGACCTTGGGGGCAAGAGATGTGCAGCAGATCCTTGTAGCTGCATCTCGCCAGGTGTTTGCCGAAGATCCAGATATTCACCTCAATGGCGCTGGATTTGAGCACAGTCATAATGTCGGGTTTGGTATTCCCGATGCGGCGGAGGTGGTGCGTCTGGCCTCTTCCTGGAAGCCTCGTCAGGAAATGGTCGTCAAGAGTTTCAGCACCCAACCCTTGAAGCTCATCCCTGATGGTGGACTCAAAGTGGCCGTTTCAGGGGTGCTAGTGCCCGATCACCTCAAACTCATTCCAGCCTCTACCACCATGGGACTGCAGCCTGATCGCCCGACTGGAATGCGTCAGGTAAGCCATGCGGGGATGGTCGTAGCTGAGCTGGACGAGGACTTCACTGGTAAGGGCGTTCTGATTCAGCGCGGGGTAGAAACTTTTGAGCGTAAGATACGCTATGCCGCCGACGCTGGCGCTGCGTTTGCCATTATTTACAACAATCAGAATCAAGATGAATTGGTTCGTATGGCGGGAACCGATTACAGCCCGATTCCTGCTTTTTTCATCTCCAAGGCTCATGGCGATGAGCTGGTAGATCTGATGGGACGAGATCCCAACATGCGGATGGAGTTGATGATGGAATCCTTTGAGCATGTTTTTGATGTGAGCGATGACCTGATCTGCGAACACGTCGAACTCATCGTGGATGCGGACCATACTTATCGAGGTCAGTTGCGCATCACCCTAGAATCTCCCAGTGGGTCCATCAGTGTCCTTCAAAGACTCAATCATGACGAATCACTGGGACCGATTCGATGGGCTTATCGATCCACACGACATTTTTTCGAACCCACAGCCGGACAATGGAAGGTTAGGATCACTGACCAAGATGAAGGCGAGATCGGGACACTTAGGGCCCTGCGTCTGAGCCTCATGGGCACCGCCATTGAGGATACGGATCATGATGGCCTGAATGATTCATGGGAACGCAGGCATTTCGGTAATTTGCGCTCAAGTGGTGCAGGTGATGCAGATCAGGATGGCTATTCCAATGCTCGCGAACAATTGCTCCAGACCGATCCAACGGTTTCTGATTATACCCTTCAGATGGCTGTGACTGCATTGGGTGAGGGACGACTTAGGCTTCAGTGGCCAACTCGCTTAGGTCACCTCTACCGAGTTTTGGCTTGGGATAAACTTGGGCATGAAGCCAGAGAAGTCAGCGTGATTCAATCAACTGGCTCGAGTGCTGAATGGATCGTGCCCTTGGATACTTCAGATCAAGGTTTTTATCAGATCGAGCAATTGGAGCGACCCTGATCAATCCAAGTTGAGCCACTCTCTCCAGATCCAAGGCCTCCCACCGGTAAGGGCCAGCGTCCAGGCCCAGAGCAAGAGAAAAGCCACCACCAGGCCACAGAGTACATTGAGCCTGCTTGCATGAAGTTGGCGACTAGGGATCAGGCTCAGTATCGCTCCCCCTACGATGCCGCTTAGGAATCCTCCCAGATGAGCAGCCACGTCACTTTGAGGGGACAGCCCCCAGAGTGAAAAAAGCATAATCACAGCAAGGACCCCGGATAGGACCATCCTGGTCCCGGCTCTGAAGTCTCTCCTGACCACGGAAAGGGCGTGTGGACCCAACATGCCGAGCCCCCCCATGATCATGCCCGAGGCCCCAAGACCACGATAGGGGACTTCATGCACCCATAGGCTGAACCAGTTGCCCATGACACCACAGAGCAAGGCCACCATTAGTGCGGGAGTGGTACCGAAACGCCCCATGCAGAGCCCGAGGAGGATGATACCGGAAGAAAGATTTGATGCCAAATGCGCTACATCTCCATGCAGCATGATGGCAGTCACGGTTTGCCACCAGGCCCCCCTCATTAGAACTTCCTGGCTCTTGAGCATGCCTAACTCCTGAAGGGCGGGTCTGATCTCCCACGCCAGCCAGGCGAAAACTCCCAACAGTAGGCACCAGCCCCAAGCGGACCAGTCATATCTCAGGCCCATCACAGGTAATGGCTGGTGCCACTTCCAGCCCTTGTTTTCGGACTGGTAGCGTCCTATGGCCTCCTTGGCGCGCAACAGGTCGTGGTGCTGAACCTTGAGTCCATAAGGTTCACGCTCGGCGGGAAAGGCGACTATTTCGGCCTCTATGCGCTGACTGGTCAGCACAAGTCCCCAGTCCATGACTTCCTGCCGGTTGGTAGCAGGGATGATGCATGTTGGCTGTTCCATGGAGGAGGCATTCACGGCACGAAGTCAGATGGGTCAAGGATACAAGTGTCCATGCAGCTCTTTACAGATGCGTTGCATGATCCTTAACCTAGACTCTAACCGTTATCAAATCGAGTCCTATGTCACAATCCATCCGTTGGGGTATTCTTGGAACCGGTCGTATCGCTGGCGAATTTGCCCAGGGCCTGCAGCATGCTCCCGGAGGGAAACTGGTTGCCGTGGGTTCGCGAGGGCAGGGGACCGCGCAAGCCTTTGCGCGTCAACATGGCATTGCTAGAGTTCATGCTTCTTACCAGTCCCTGGTTGAAGATCCCGAGGTGGATGTGATTTATGTCGCTTCGCCCCATTCGACTCATTGTGAGCATACCTTGATGTGCCTGGATGCGGGAAAACATGTCCTGTGCGAAAAGCCCTTGGCTGTGAACCTTCAGGAGGCAAACTTGATGATGGATCGAGCCAGGCAGCAAGAGTGTTTTCTCATGGAAGCGATGTGGATGTGGTTTGTGCCCCTCATCCAGGAGGCCAGAAAACGGATCGCGCAGGGTGTGATTGGCCAGGTTCGCATGATCCAGGCTGATTTTGGTTTTAGAGTCGACTTTAATCCGGAGGCCAGGCTCTTCAATCCTCATCTGGCTGGAGGAGCTCTATTGGATGTGGGGATCTATCCTATAGCATTTGCCTCGCTTTTCCTGGGACCACCCCAACAAATCGTCAGTCTACCCTCGATTTGTACCACCGGAGTCGATGAGCAGTCGGCATTTGTGATGCGGCACTCATCGGGGGCTCTCTCCACTGGTGCGGCGGCGATTCGCACACGTACCTCTCAGTCAGCTTGGATACATGGCACCGAAGGAAGCATTCATTTCCCATCCACATTCTGGAAAGCGCAACATCTCCAAATCATAAGAGAAAATCATCCTCCTGAGACTCTATCCATGCCTTTTGATGGAAATGGTTATCAATTTGAGGCACTGGAGGTTCATCAATGTCTTGAGGCTGGGATGATGGAAAGCTCGCTCATGACCCACGAGCAAAGTCGAAGCTTCATGCAGATAATGGATGCCATGCGCGGCCAGTGGCAGATGCGCTACCCTATGGAACAACCAAGCAGCCGTTGATGGGCTGGGGCTGAGGTGCATCAAGCTGCCTCAGGTCTGGTCAGCATGCTGATCTGAGGACGTGCCCAGCTCATGACCGCAGTGGTAGCAGTGTCTGGCGCCGTCTGGGTGGGATTCGGCAGAACAATTGCGGCAGCTCAGTGTGGTGGTTGAGCGATCGCCTCGGGTTAGTTCGGCTGTAACGATCCCTGTTGGCACGGCGATGATGGCATAACCGATGATCATGACCACTGCCGCGAGGGATTTCCCTAGAGATGTATGGGGTGCGATATCACCGTAGCCGACGGTGGTCAGGGTGACCACCGCCCAATACATGCTTGCGGGGATGCTGGTAAAACCGTTCTCCTGGCCTTCGATGATGTACATCAGCGAGCCAATGATGACGACCAATACCACCACCGCAAACATGAAAACGGTGATTTTGGGCCGACTGGCCCGCAGGGCCTTCATGATCGTCCTGGAACTCTCCAAATACTGAATGAGCTTGAGGATGCGGAATACCCGCATGACCCTGAGCAGCCTGACCACGATCAGGTACTCGGCATTGACAAGCATGAGGCTCAGGTAAGTCGGGAGGATGGCTGCCAGATCGACCAGTCCATAGAAGCTACGCATGTAATAAAGAGGCTGCTTAACCGACCACAAGCGCAGCAAATACTCCAAGGTGAAAAGTAGGGTGAAGCTCCATTCCAAAAAGGTTAACAGGCTTCCATGCCGTTCCATGACTGGATCGACGCTTGCCAGCATCACCGCGCATACGCTGAGCAGGATGCAAACAATGAGCGAGACATCAAAGGCTTTGCCAGCAGGGGTATCAGCCTCAAAGATAACCAGCCTGCACCACTCTCTCATCCCAATCTTGGACGGGTGGTCTGATCTTTGCGACTGGGACATGTCAGATCAAGAAGCTCTGGCGAGAGTCCAGAGGAGTCAGTGTCTCTGGGGAATCCTGCAAGGATCTGCGGGATTGCTAGATGAGCTGCATGGAGGCAGCTACAAGCAGGAGGCCCATCGTTGCTCGTGCCAAAGCGAAGCCCTTGAGTTGGATGGACGCCAGTTTCTGCGCGCGTAGCATGCAGAGGGCTGCCGACACCAGGAGGATGGAAAGCAGCAAAGCAGGCATCAGCCAGGCAGTATTACCGGATGCCCATTGCTGGTAACCTAGCAATCCCAAACCCGTGATGGCAGAACCGGCCATGATACGCCCAAGGCTCCAGCCGATGGAAGAGCCTAGCAGCCCACCACCCAGCATGCAGACCAGCAGATGATCCCAGCTCAAGAGCATGTGAACCACTCCCTGCGATACAGTTTGCTCGGAATGATCGCCGGTATGAGCCATCAACACCGAAGGAAGCATGGCTAGGATGACTGCCGTATGGAAACGGAATCCAGATTCGAGTGCCATGGGTGGGTTTTGCTTGGTAACCATATCTGATTCAAACATTACACCAGGCACTTGCTTCCTTGCAACTGGCTTCTTGGTGGGCTTTGCTGGCATCCAGTTATGGGGGTAAAGGATCTTCAGGAGGGATATTTTTCGCTTTTATCGCTTGATTCTAAGATGGTGAGGCGATACTCTCCGCCCCTTGTCCCTGAATTGGGATTTTAACAAAGCAGGCTTTATGTCCAGAATTTGTCAGGTTACAGGTAAGCGTCCCATCAAGGGCAGTCACATTTGGCGCAGTGGTAAAGCGAAGAAAAAAGGTGGCATTGGTACCCACGTTACAGCGGTCACCAAGCGTCGATTCTTCCCTAATCTGCAGCGCGTCAAGGTGATCATCGACGGTGAAGTGAAATACATCCGAGTGACTGCCAAGGCAATCAAGAAGGGGATGATCACCAAGGCGCCCAAGCGTCAGTGGAAAAAATCAGCCTAAACGCTTTCGCTGGGTCTGAGACTCCAAGAGCGGTAGCTGGTGATTCTGAAAACCAAGCAGTTAGGGCAATTTTAGGCCCTCACCCGCGCTCTCTTCATTCCCTTTCTTGGCCGTCTGCTTGAGGCTTACGGTTTTACTATATCGAGGCCTACATTGGCCTCATCCACGCAAAACCTTCCTGTCACGGAAGGTTTTTTGCATGTTGGGGAGCAGCCCCCAGGCAAATCGCTTGTTCGCTTTCCTCAATGAGCTCTGGGCTCACTTACCTTTATATTGGTGCATCATGGCCCGTTTGAGCTCACGGTCGGAGTCGCGCTCCTTGATATCTTCGCGCTTGTCGAAATCCACCTTACCCTTCCCGACAGCTAATTTGACCTTCACCTTGCCGTTTTTCCAATAAAGTGAAAGGGGGACCAGGGCGTTGCCCTTGACTGCCACAAGGCCAAAAAGTTTACGGATTTCCGATTTGTTGAGAAGGAGTTTACGCTTGGCTCGAGGTTCATGATTCACCCAGTTCCCGAAGCGGTATTCTTCAATGTGGGCGTTGTAGAGCCACACTTCGCCATTTTCGACCCGTGCGAAGGCATCGCGAATTTCCCCTCGGCCCGCCCGCAGGGATTTGACCTCGGTGCCGCGCAGCACCAGCCCAGCCTCGAATAGCTCCACGATGTGGTAATCCCTCTTGGCCTTGGGATTACCGGCAATGTCTGGGATGGCGGGTTTTTTGGCCATGTTTAAGCGATAAAAAAGCCGGAAGACCACGCTTCCGGCTGCATTTCCCGTCTGTTAGGGCGACCAGCCTGAAGGACTGGCCATGTCGGGAACGAGTAGGGGGTTGGGTCAGCCTTCCCCTTCCTTGACGTTTTCGAAATCGATTTTTTCTTGAATGATTTCTTCTAGTGCGGTGTCCGCAGCCCCCAGAGGTTTCTCTGATTCGATCAAAGGCCGACTCATGCCGCCTCCGCCAGTGCTAAGTTGCCTGACACGTCGTGACACAAGATTCACCAATATGTTGGGATTGATGAGTCTATCCATGGCTTGCTTGACCAGTTCGCTATTCAAAGTATTGTCTCCTTCGGTTCAAATCGAGCGTCCAAAATAGGGGCTGCATCAATCAATGCAACAGAAAAGTGCGCCCCGTTTGAGTAGGTCTCGATTGGCTATGGCTTCTCGTAATCCAAGAATTCTTTTCTTCCAAGGCCGAGCTTGCTTGCAGTTCTCCTATCCGGCGGGCAGAATCGGTTGTCCCTAACGGGAATAAATATTGATATCAGCCATGAGTGATGCAGCAGAGCGATTGAAAGCTTTTGAACCTACCAAGGAATTCTTTGTAGGGATCGATTCGGATGGATGCGTTTTTGACAGCATGGAGATCAAGCACAAGGAGTGCTTTGTTCCCATGTTCGTCAAGCATTTCGGATTGCAGCCCGTCAGCAAATACGCGCGTGAGGTGTGGGAGTTTGTGAATCTCTACAGTAAGACCCGCGGGATCAATCGTTTCCCAGCCCTGACCAATGCCTTGGATTTTCTGCGAGAACGTCCCGAAGTGCAGGCCAGGCATGTTGAAATCCCATCTACCGACGCTCTGACTGAGTGGATGGCCAGGGAAAGCAAATTAGGCAATGCCACCCTGGAAGCCGAGGTAGCCTCAGGTAATGATGCCCTAGCCGGAATCTATCAATGGTCCAAGGCTGTGAACACTCAGGTAGAGGACATCGTCCACGGGGTGCCTCCCTTTCCGTTGGTTCGAGAATGCCTTGCCAAGATTGGCCAGCAGGCTGATGCCATGTGTATTTCACAAACCCCGGTCGATGCCCTCGAGCGTGAATGGGGTGAAAATCAGATCGATGGTATGATTGCCATGATTGCAGGCCAGGAAATGGGGACCAAAACCGAGCATATCAAGTATGCTGCAGCCTCCAAGTATCAAGCCAATCGCATCCTTATGATAGGGGATGCCCCCGGTGATTTTAAAGCAGCCAAGAGTAATTTTGCTCTTTTCTACCCGATCAACCCCGGACGAGAGGAACAATCCTGGCAGCGACTCCACGACGAGGCCCTTGATCGATTTTTCAATGAGGATTACGCCGGAGCCTACGAAGATGCTCTGGTGGCTGAATTCAATCAGTGTCTGCCAGAGACCCCTTCCTGGAAGAGCTGATTTTCAAGTCACCTTAAATAGGACGGTTTCCTAAACCGCCGGGCAAGGATTGGAATGGATGCCCTGACTTGTGTTTACATGTTCAAATCAAGTCAGGCCCTCAAGGCTAGCAGGGCTTTGACTGACTGCCAGATTTCGGCGTGAACCTCTGCCACACTCTGAGTGGCATCAATGGATAGGATTCGATTCGGAGCCTTGGCTGCGAGCTGATCGTATCCCTGCTCGATGCGCTCAAAGAAAGTGCGGTCTGAGGCCTCAAAACGATCTGGCTTGGTCTCTCCTAGTGCAAGGGCTCGATGCTGGCGGCGCGCTTCACTCACTTCCAGTGGCACCTTCAATAGAAAAGTTCGGTGAGGGAAAGTATCTCCCACCGCCAGGGCCACAGCTTGCTGCACTAGGTCTGTGGCCAAGCCCCGCCCAAATCCCTGGTAAACCAGGGTGGAATCGAGAAATCGGTCAACCAGGATGATTTCTCCTCGCTCCAACCTAGGGACAATGATTTCGTTGACCAGCTGAGCACGGCTAGCACTGATGAGGAGCAACTCAGCCATGGCTCCGATCTGGATGTCTTGAGCCGGTGTTTTGATGATGGGTCGCAGCGCCTCTCCCAGTGCTGTGCCCCCAGGCTCGCGCCACTGGCTGACTGGGTGACCCGCCTCTCTGAGCCGCTCGGCCAGCAGATCAATCTGGGTGGACTTGCCACTGCCCTCATTCCCTTCGAATGATAGAAAAAGGCCTGCGTTAGGGTTCATGGGCTTGTTGACGGATCGAAAAGATTCGATTCAAGGGTGGTGACCCAGAAACGCTTGCCTCGCTGTTCAACATGATGGCCCTCTTGCTGCAAGTGATCCATCACCGATTCAATGCCTCCGGGATATTTCGGGTTGAGCTCTCCACCTCGCTTGAGGGTGCGCCAGTAGGGAGTCACATCCCTCCTGCCCTCAAGGGCTGATTCGTGGGCGGCATGCGCCGCAATCCATGCAAAAATCCCGGTGGTCATCGGGCATGCTACCGATGCGCCATGTCGATGGGCCAAGCTCAGGCGGATGTGCTCGATCGTGGTCAGCTTCCCTTCAGGAACCCTCCGCATGAGGTGGTCTACCTCCATGGGCGAGGGGATGAGCATGGGGCCATCACCGTAGCGCTCACGCCATTTTTCCGGCATCGCTTCCAGTTTGGGAAGGCCTTTGTCAGCCCTTAACTTTTCATTCCACGATGTCTTGCGGGATCGCATTTGATCTGGATTTAGATGTCCTGAATTCGGCGTGGGCGAGGGCCATCGGGTGTGTCTTCAATCCTCCAGCCCTGTTCCTTGAGAGCATCACGCAGTCGGTCTGCCTCGGCCCAGTCCCGGTTGTTGCGCGCTTCCTGACGCTGCTGTGCCATGGTTTGAATGGCTTGGGGAATGTCTTCTTCCTCTGAATCCTTACCAGCACCCAGGCCAAGTACCTGGTCCACTGCCAGCCATGCCTGATGTTCGGTTGCGGCCTGCTGAGCAGTCAGACTAGCCTGGTCGATTTGACGGTTGGTTTCCCTGACCCAATCAAACACCGCGGCCCAGGCTGCGGACACGTTGAGGTCATCGTCCATGGCTGAGGTGAATCCTTTGGTCAGCTCAGATTGGTTCTCCAGATCGGATGCCTCCGCATTGGCGGCTAGCTTGGCGAGCCTGCTCACGCATTCATCGATGCGCCCCAGTGCCGTCCTAGCTCCCTTCAAGCCGTCGATCGTGAAATTGAAACTTTCTCGATAATGGGCTGAAAGAAGAACGAATCGAACGCATCGACCATCAAAGCCCTGATCAAGTAAATCCCTCAAGGTATAGTAATTGCCGAGAGATTTGCTCATCTTTTTTCCCTCGACCTGAAGATGCGCCCCGTGAATCCAATGGCGCACAAAACGCTTGCCTGGCTCCTGAACCCCGGCCCCTTCACTCTGAGCGATCTCATCCTCGTGGTGAGGGAACTTCAGATCTTCTCCGCCCAGGTGCAGGTCAAAACTACTGCCAAGATACTGCATGCTCATGGCGCTGCACTCGACATGCCAGCCCGGACGACCCTCTCCCCAGGGGCTGGACCAGAAGACCTCACCATCGGCAGGCGTGCGGGCTTTCCACAGCGCAAAGTCAGCGATCGCATCCTTCGCATATTCATCGGATTGAACCCGTTGCCCGGGTCGCATCTGATCAAAATCCAGTTTTTGAAGCTGACCATAGCAGCAGCCTGCCTCCTGGTAGCGAGCAATGCTGAAATAGACGGACCCATCGGCCGCTGCGTAAGCGAGTTTCCGATCAACCAGTTGCTGGATCAGAGCAATGATAGCCTCCATGTGTTCAGTGGCCCGAGGCATGTCATGAGGCATCAGGCAGCCCAGCTCCTTCAGGTCATTCAGGAAGGCCTCTTCATATTGCCTTGTGTAGGCGCTCAGTGTGGAGCCAGTTTCACCGACACGAGCGATGATCTTGTCTTCGACATCGGTGATGTTCATCACGTGATGAGGCTCGTAGCCGCGGAATGACAGGTAACGACGCACCACATCCGAGAGAACAAAGGTACGGAAGTTGCCGATGTGAGCGTAGTCATGCACGGTGGGGCCACAGCAGTACATACCTACTTTCCGGCTCTCAGGAGCCATGGGTTCAAACCGCTCGATGCGCCGGGTCAGGGTGTTGAATAAATGGAGTCCCATCTTCGTTTCAGACTGCCAAGCTAGAAGAAAACGCTCCAAGGAAAAAGATTGAATTCAGTCGATTGCGATGTGGGGATCATTCACCCTTGACTTGGTCGGGTGATTGCTGTTTCTTTGCATCTCTTCGCGGTCACATCGACCACGTTTTTTTGGGGGGTAGGATACCCAAGCGGTCAACGGGGGCAGACTGTAAATCTGCTGGCTTTGCCTTCACAGGTTCGAATCCTGTTCCTACCACCACTTTCCTCTCAAAAATCCGTTATCCATATCCTCTAACACAGATTTTAGTCGGATTTCACTAGCGGTTTTTGC
>JALRAZ010000051.1 GCA_023257935.1 Verrucomicrobiota bacterium | reverse complement strand
GTGCCAGGCTCCTCGAGGTTGGCCAGCACGTGCTTGGCATAACGCAGGCCACCTTCCAGTGCCTGTTGAGCTTGGAGTCCCTGCAAGTATTGATCGGATGCCCTGAACTCAAAGAACATCGCCTGAGCAAAATAAAGGGTCACACTCACCAAGCCAAGCGCCACCCACATGACAATGATGAGCACCGAACCCCGGTTAGACCGAGATCGCGGATAACCCAAGCATCTATTTAGATGGGCGTTATGTCCTGTCATGTGCCAAAAATTCTAGGTTGAATTCCAATAAGCAGACGCCGGCGCCGGGCATCTGGTTACAATTGTTTGCGGTTTGCGCCCAAGCCGTTGGCTTAAGGCATTCGAACCCTCTCAGCGCCCTCCTGCATTGGCAGCCTGCCCTGTGTCGGCATCTCCTTGGGTTGTTTCCCCATCCTCCTCGGCTGCCTCTTCGACTTGAGCTGTCGATATCAGGGGCACAATCGTCTCAAGCACAGGGTATTGGCGTTCATCATTAAGTCCTGAGGATAGCGCCTCCTCCCCAGCTGGAAGAAAGGTGATCCGAATCCGCACTGCCAAGGGAAGTTTGGGATCATCGGTTGATGAGTCCCAGTTATCCTTCCAGTATTGCCCGTCATAATATTGAAATGCCAGCGAGTGAACCGAACTGACCAACGCCTGCGGCATCATCAGGGTTTCAAGCCCGTTGGCAGGGACCAGATTGCGGGTCACCTCCCGGTAAAGAGCCCAGCCGGATTGGGTTTGCTCCCGCAACTCCGTCATGGGTTGTTGCAAGTAATACCTGACTTTTTGCAGATGCCCCCAGGGAAGGTTGGTCTGGACCACACCCGAGGCAGTGTAGAGGGTCAGCTGATCCGAGCGCGCCACCCCCCCACTGAGGGTTTCTCCGATGAATTCCTGGGCAAAGGCTGTTTCCTTGAGGGCGCACTGGCGCAGATCCTTCTCCATGATTTCCATGACCCGCATCCGCGTGTTGAGGGCATCCATGCGCTCCTGACTGCGGTTTCTCATGGACAGGGAACCCATGAGGGTCACTTTCATGACCAGAACGATCATGGCAAAGGCAGCACTGGCCATGAGTAACTCCAAGAGGGTAAAGCCTGCTGAAGATACCCGGGGCTCTTTGGTCCTGAGATTCAGGTGGGGTATTTTCATGGGGCATCCTCCACCAGAGTCGAGAGTTGAATTTGATGGGACTTACCCTGAACAGGGAAAGTCACCACGCAGGTCAGCTCCTGCATGTCATCCTGAGCCCATGCGGTCTGGATCAATTGCCACTGATAGGTAGGATATTCAGGGGCAAAATCTCCCCGCGTGGCTGAGGCACTCCAGGCCTGGGTAGCAATGACTTCATTGAGCTTACCATGGGCCAGGAAGGCGGCCATGCGCTTTCGCTCAGCAAACACCGAAGCACGATTGGCCAGCGAAAGACCCTGCATCACCACCGGTATGAGGATCGCCATGAACACCATGGCTGCCAACACCTCGGCAAAGGTGAAACCAGACTCAGTAGACCGGAGTCTGGTAAACTTCGCTTTGGAGGGAGACCATTTCATTGCCTTGACGTATCTCGAACCGCAACCCGTTGACAGACCTGGCGATCTGGAGTTTCTGGTCAGGATTTTTTTTGTTTTTCAGATAAAACCCAGGAAGGCTGGCCACATCCAGGTGACCATCGGGGTAGTAAATGATGCTGGCGGCCGTCGGGGCAAAAAGCGAGGTATTGTCCAATTCCAGAGCCAGTTCAGAAGGCAGGCGGTAAACGTGCCTGGCTGCTGCGGTCTCCGATGCGTCAACCGGCAGGACCTGCGCCTGCACCCCGTTGAGCTCGCGCATGCCATAGACCCCCTTTTCGGTATCAAACCATGCTTGGGTGGGGAAACCACTGGCAATCGCCTCACGTCGAGTCATCTCAATGAGCGAGATCAGACGACGCCCTTCTTCACCCAACCCTGCAGCTCGAAAGAAGGCCGAGAGCGAAGGGGCCACCACGGCCATGACACCCGTCAAGATCACCATCACCATGATCAGCTCAAGCAGGGTAAAACCACACTGCCTGCTTCGACCAAGGGAACGATTCATTGGGGCTGGGTTGTAGCCGATCATAGTCCTGCCCCTTGAGCTGCTACCAGAGCCGCCTAGTTGTTGCGAGTGTTATCCCAGTTGGTGATATCATCGGTACCCCCAACCCGACCGTCAGGCCCCATGGAGAGGATGTCGTAACCACCGTTGTTCTGCTTACCAGGATACTCGTAGACATAGCCATTACCCCAGGGATCCAGCGGAATACCCTTCTTAAGATAGGGCCCTTGCCAACTGGTGGCATTGCTGGGCTGTTCGACCAACTCTTCGAGCCCATCACTCCCAGAGGGGTAATAGCCGTTGTCGGTCTCAAACATGTCCAAGGCGATCTCGATGTTGGCTATTTGACTGCGTGCAGCTGTCTCTTTTGCCTGCTGGGATCGGCCCGCAAATTTGGGCACCACGACCGCAGCCAGCGCGGCCAGGATCACCAGAAC
Organism: Verrucomicrobiota bacterium; assembly: GCA_023257935.1. Lineage (GTDB taxonomy): Bacteria > Verrucomicrobiota > Verrucomicrobiia > Limisphaerales > AAA164-E04 > UBA7971. The sequence goes on along the minus strand of JALRAZ010000051.1, from coordinate 15,971 downwards.
CAGCAACATTTCAACCAGTGTGAAAGCGCCTTGTCTGGTTCGCAGGTTTCGTTTTTTGCTCGTATTCAATTTCATGGTTCAATTAGAGGCGTTTGCTTATTTAATGTAATCCTGAATCGTGAAGATGGGAATGACCATTCCTATGAAGATGGTTCCAATGAATCCCGCAATCAAGAAGAGCATCAATGGCTCCATCAGGGAAACAGCGGTTTTGAGTTGCTGATCCAGGTCTTTTTCGGTGGTCGCGGCCAAACGGATGAGTTCCTGATCCAGGCGTCCACTTTCTTCAGCCACCGAAACCATTTCCAGAACCGATCCATGAAAGAGGATCCGACAGTCCGAAAGACTCCGGGCCAGGGTTTCACCCTTCTTGACCCGTTCAATGGATTCAGCAACGGCATCAACCAGGATCTGGTTGCCGATGGAGCGCCGGGCCACATTCAGCCCCTGAATGAGCGGGACCCCTGCCTGCAGCAGTGTACCCAGCATGCGGCAGAAGCGGGCCATGGCAAACTGAGCATTGAGGGGGCCTATCACGGGCAGGCTCAACATGGCTTTTTCAAAGCGACGCCGTCCCTTTTCGGTCATCAACCAGTTACGGATGACAACAGACAAAACACCCGCCCCCATGAAAAGAAACAACCCGTAGGCCTGACAAAATTCGCTGGTTGACACAATCACCTGCGTCAGCAAGGGCAAAGCGGCATCAAAGCCCTCAAAGAGGACCTTGAAACGCGGGATGAAGAACATCATCAAAAAAACGAGCACACCCAGGGCAAGGAAGAGTAGCACCACCGGGTAAATCATGGCCGACAACACCTTACCCCGCAGCTCCTTGTCCCGAGACTGGAAGTCGGCAATTTGGCTCAGAACCAAATCCAAGAAACCACCGGTTTCACCCGCTTCCACCATGGCGACATACACCCTTGGAAAGGTTTCGGGGAATCTGGACATGGCATTGGCCAGCGACAGGCCATCGACCACCAGGTCATGCACAGCCTTCCACTTTTCGCCAGCAGCCGGTGAAACCGCTTCGCGGTAGAGGATGACCAGGGCACGACTCAAGGGAACCCCGGCAGCAAGCAGGCTTGAGAGCAGACGGGTAAAATTCTCCAGCATCTTGAAGGTCACCTTACCCGAGCCCCAGCTGAATCCTTTTCCAGAAGCAGCCGTGTTCCCCCCAGATTCCTGCTTTTCCGTCAGGCGAATAGGTTTGAGCCCCAGACTCTCAATCTTGCGGAAGGCATCCTGGCGCCCTCCGGCTTCCAGGTCTCCCTGGGCAATCCCGCCATCGGACTTGAGTGCTTTGTATTGGTAAAAGGCCAAAATAAGTGAGATCGATTAACGGAGTGAAAGCTCGTCATCCTTGGTCACACGCATGATTTCATCAGGCGTGGTGACTCCCTCCTGAACCAGACGCCACCCATCCTGGCTCAGTGTGCGCATGCCTTCCTGACGAGCCATCTGCTTGAGTTCACCACTGGAACATTGCTGCAGGATTTTTTGACGGATGGGGAGGCTCACCGCCATCATTTCAAAGACGGCACGACGCCCATGGTAGCCGGTCTGCCTGCATTCACGACAGCCTACGGCTTTGTAAATAGGGGTTTCTGCAGGCATTTCAAGGGTTTCCCGCAAGGCCTTCACTCGATCAGAGTGGTCTAACTCGCGACACTGCATGCAGAGGGTTCGTATGAGGCGTTGAGCCAGGACACCTTCCAGAGACGATGCCACAAGATAGGGTTCGATCCCCATGTCGATGAGCCGTGTCATGGCACTGGGGGCATCGTTGGTATGTAGGGTCGAAAAGACCAGGTGCCCAGTCAATGATGCCTGGATAGCGATCCGAGCGGTTTCCTCATCTCGGATCTCACCAATTAGCACCACATCAGGATCATGGCGCAAGATGGCGCGCAGTCCTCGCGCAAAGGTCAGACCCGATTTTTCGGAAACTTGAATCTGATTAATACCGCGGATTTGATATTCAACCGGGTCTTCCACGGTGATGATTTTTCGCACCGTGTCATTGATGGTGTTGAGGGCCGTGTAGAGGGTTGTGGTCTTGCCACTACCTGTGGGTCCTGTGACCAGAAAAATCCCATGTGGCATCTCCAAGATCTGTTCGAAAAGCTTGAGCTCACGCGATGCCATGCCGATCTGATCCAAGCCAGGGACCGATCCATCCTGACGGAGCAAGCGCATCACCACCGCTTCGCCATGCAGCATCGGGATGATCGAGACGCGCACATCCACCTCACCCTGGCGCACCTTGAGCTTGATACGCCCGTCCTGAGGCAGCCGTTTTTCAGCAATGTTCAGGTGACTCAGGATCTTCACACGCGAGACAATGGCGGGCTGAAAGCGTTTGATCTCAGCTGGAACCGGCACGTCTTGGAGCACACCGTCAATGCGGTATCGGATCTGCAGCTCGTTCTCGAAGGGTTCCAGATGGATATCGGTTGCTCGTAGATCAATGGCATCGCTGAGCACTTGATTCACAAAGCGAATGATGGAGGCATCCTCTGCGGCATTCTCAAGGTCGGTATCCACCGAGAGATCATCATCCACAACCTGAAAGGAGGCATCGTCCTTGAGGGTGTCAATGGTATCAGCCCCAACGCCCAGGCGCTTCTTGATTTCACGCTGGATAGCCTCGCTTGGAGCCAAAACCGGGTTGAGCTTTAGCCCAGTCAGCGATTTAAGGGTATCCAGTCCTTGGGTGGCAAACAGACGGCTGGTAGCCACGTCCACCGATCCATTGGAGTGGCTCAGGGGCAACAGGCCTTCCTTGAGCAACAAGCGGGCCGGAAACAGACCCAATACCTCTTTCTCAACCTCCAGCTGCTCCAGATCAGAGTAGGAGACTGAATATTCTTCTGCCAACCATCGCAGGATTTCCGGCTCCGATTGGAAGGAGCCCTCCGCCCCGCCACCCTGACGGCTTGCAAGCCATTCGGCGTCCGAGGCGGAGAGCTGTCGGGACTCGACCATCGTCTGGAGTAATTCAGTCATGCCGAGCCCCGTTACTTTCTATTCATTTCTGGATGATCACCTGTATCAATTAATGATACCCATCAACACGGCCTGAGCTTCCTGCTTGACAGTGAGCACGGACTTCAAAGTGTCCTGTGCCTTTTTCAAGTCGGCCTCTTTTTTGTCACGTGCTGCACGGAAAGCTGCCAGCTTGGCTTCGATATTGGAGCCAGATTCGATCGCACTTTGAAGCGCCTCGAGTTCTGGATCAGCATCCTGATTGCCTCCACGACCCCCACGGCCACCAGCACCACCGCGACCGCCAAACATCATGCCGCCGCGACCACCACGTGCATCACGCTGCTTGGTCTGAACATCCTCAATCAGTGGCTGGATGGCTTTGAATTCAGCATCCGAGAAGCCAAGCTGCTCTTGATAGCGTTCCATCATCCTTGCACGCATCTCGGCTGGATCAAAATTCCCGCGGCCTCCACCGGGGCCTCCCTGGCCTCCCTGGCCTCCCTGGCCACGGCCTTGGGCCTGCAGATCAGCATTGCCTAAAGTCATCGCCACGAGGGCGAATCCCAACAAAATTAGTTTTCTTAAATTGATCATACGGGAGAACTAGACGAGGGGAAGAGCTTGGGGGTTACAGGCTTTTTGTCGGGCCACAAAGATTTCATCCAGCATTCGATTCAAGTCACTTAGGCCTCAACTCAAATCACTGAGCAAACATTTCATAAAACCGCAACCCATCCATGACGTAGGCTCAGACTGAACGGATGACTACCTTTAAAAACCGACAAAAATCTCTTTCCCGCTAGAGCCATTTCATCTTCGGAAGATCCTGACTGTCAATGAGCCCAACTGGCCTTTCATTTTCATCCACCACGATCAGGTCATCAATAGGACGCTGATCAAATAAGTTAAGGGCCTCCACTGCCAAGGCTTCTTTCTGAATGGTCACGGGTTGCCTCGTCATGACCAAATCCACCGATTCATCCAAAGAAAAATGGGGTGCAGCCAGGCAGCGTCGCAAATCACCATCGGTGAAGACCCCGACCAACCGCTCGGACTCATTCACCAGACAAACGCATCCTGATTTCGCCTTACTCATGACCATCAGGGCTTCCTTGATGGTGACTTGGTCGGAGGCTACGGGGTGACGCTCACCTGAACGCATCACATCTTTCACCCGCAGGAGCAGTGCCCTCCCAATAGCCCCGGCAGGGTGTCGGGTGGCAAAATCTTCTTTTCGAAACCCTCTCGCCTTCAGGACGGCCATGGCCAGCGCATCCCCCATGACGAGCATGGCGGTGGTGCTAGAAGTCGGAGCCAGATTGAACGGACACGCCTCTCGAGGAACGGTCACCGTCAGAAGATGGTCACAGGCCTGTGCCATCGTGGAACCGGCATCCCCACAAATCCCAATGAGAGTGACTTCGATCCTGCGGAGGGCTGGGAGCAGATGAATCAGTTCCTCGGTTTCTCCGGAATAGCTGAGCAAAAGCACACCATCACCCTTGGAAACCACCCCGACATCCCCATGCAGAGCATCCACACTGTCGAGTAAGACGCTGGTCGTGCCCGTACTGGTTAGGGTGGCGGCAATTTTACGCCCAATGTTGCCGGACTTGCCAATGCCCACCACAACGATCTTTCCACGGTTCGTCAGGATTGATACGAATCGTTCGACTACCTCATTGAAAGAAGTATCCAGGGAGCCGCGGACGGCATCCAGGGCCTCCAGTTCAATCTGGAAGACTTCCCTGGCATGATCAATGGGACTGGGAGACTGGGTCATGACTTTGAAAGTCGCGAGGTGCGATCCACCCCTTGAATGGTCAGAGCATCCATCATTTCCTGCACGCTCTGGGCTTTCTCAAGCGAGACCAATCGGCTTGCTTTTTGGTAACCAAAAACCTCTTCGATGGAACGAAAACCCAACTGACCATCAGAGATTTCCAAATGACGCGAATCCATCAAGGCAGGGTGAACCACCCCAGCTGCATGGCATACGCGCAGAATTTCCTTCCTGAAAGTCTTAAGATATTGAGCGAGGCGCAAGGATTTGTCGGTTGGATCCAACCCGCGTTTGAGCCAAGGATTTTGCGTGGCCACCCCAGTAGGGCATTTGCCTGTGTGACATTGCTGCGCTTGGATGCAGCCAATGGAAAGCATGGCCTCTCGGGCCAGCATCACCCCATCACAGCCCAGTGAAAAAGCCATGATCGCAGCATCAGGAAACCCCAGTTTGCCAGCACCCCAAAACACCACCTGCTCGTGCAGGCCATGCTGGTAAAAAGTCTGATACACCCTGCTGAAACCCTGTTTGAAGGGTAAGGCAACGTGATCGCTGAACACCAAAGGAGCCGCACCTGTGCCGCCTTCAGCCCCATCAATGGTCACAAAGTCGACCCCCCTCTGGCCAGCTGCCATATGCCGAGCAAGGCTTTCCCAGAAATCCATCTGACCTACCGCTGACTTGATTCCCACAGGCAAGCCAGAAATCGCAGCCAAGGATTCTACAAAGTCAAGTAGGCTGTCCACATCACCAAAAGCACTGTGTCCTGGCGGGCTGAAGCAGGATTGCCAGGGTGGAATGCCTCGGATTCGAGCAATTTCTGGCGTGACCTTACTGGCAAGAACCACCCCTCCAAGACCGGCCTTCGCTCCCTGGCTGAGCTTGATCTCGATGGCCTTGATGCCAGGATTGGCCTGCACTTTGTCACGGAAGGCAATCGGATCGAATTGGCCTTGGGCATCGCGACAACCGAAATAACCGGTTCCAATCTGCCAGATCAAATCACCACCCTGTTGATGATAGGGGGCAATCCCTCCCTCGCCCGTATTGTGGAGGGCCCCAGCCATGGCACAACCCCGGTTGATAGCTTCCACCGCAGGCCCACTGAGACTTCCAAAACTCATGGCCGAGACATTGATCACCGAGGCTACCCTGAAGGATCGAGCCCTGGAACGGGACTGCCCGAGGACCTTGGCACAGGGAATCGGGTAATCAGGTTCTCCCAAAGATCGACTCAATGGAAAACCCGATTGTTTGATGAAGAGGTAGTTTGGGCTCAGATCCAGATCATTGTCTGTGCCGAACCCAAAATAATCATTCTGGCCTTTGGATGTGGCATAGACCCAGCGACGCTGGTCACGGCTGAAAGGGCGCTCCTCGTCGTTGCTGGTGACAATATACTGGCGTAGTTCTGGACCGATGGACTCAAGGAGGTATCGAAAATGTCCCAGAAGAGGGAAATTGCGCAGGATAGCATGCCGCTTTTGCAGCAGGTCATAAAGACCCACTCCTAGCAACAGGATCACAACTATCCACAACCAGGCTGGCATGATGATATCGACGCCCCGAGCAGGAGTATTTACTGCTTCGGCAAGGCTACAAACAAGACAATGGCAGTCGGGATCACCCTCGGCAAGTCACCAGAACTCAGAGTGCTCAAGCCAGGTCGCTGATGGACTTGATCACCTTACCCACCAGACCATACTCCACTGCCTCGGAAGGGCTCATCCAAAAATTGCGATCACTATCCTTCCTGACACGCTCAATGGGCTGACCGGTCTGGTCGGCAAAGGTCTGATTCAGGCGTTCGCGCATCTTGATGATTTCTCGCGCCTCAATCTCAGCGTCGGAGGCCGACCCACCCACCCCACCCATGGGCTGATGGAGCATGAATCGTGTGTTGGGCAAGCTCAGTCGGTACTTTTTGGGAGGTGCGGCGTAAATCAGCGCACCGGCGCTGGCAACCCATCCAGTTCCGACGACATAAACCTTGGATTTAACGAATCGGATCATGTCAAAAATGGTGTCTCCAGACTCAACATGCCCCCCTTGGGAATTGATGATCACCTTGATGGGGTCATTCGATTCATGGTCCATGACCAGCAGGCTTTGAGTCACCCTCTCGGCCACTTCCTGGTTGATCTCGCCGTAAAGGGTGATGATCCGCTGCTTCAACAGGGATTCAGTGATCTTGCTGGCAGCGGGTTTCTTAGGTTCGGACTCCTGACAATCTAGCCTCATCGTGGTGACAAGATGAGCCGAGGAGTGGCTGGGTGCAAGCGATATTTGGCTCTGCTGGAGGCGTGGTCCAGATTTCCCTCAGCCGAACGAGGACGCAATCAGGGGTGGGAGGGGGGCAGCCAACAGTGTAAGGGATCCCACCGTCTGAATCCCCTACCTAGCAGGCCTTTGCCTGGCTTGGATTGCTGATTGAAATCAGGCTTGGCATGATCCTAGACTCACACGCAATCGATTATGAACAAAACCACTTTTTCACCTTCCAGCTCCCCCAAAGCCGTAGGCCCCTACAATCACGGCTGCCGCATGGGTGACTTGTTGTTCACTGCGGGTCAGATCCCCCTGGACCCGAACACGAACACGCTGGTTGATGGAGACATCAAGGCACAGACCCAGCAAGTTTTAGAAAACCTTCAAAGCTTGCTTCAGAGCCAGGGACTGAACCTTTCCCATGTCCTGAAAACCACTGTATTCATGACCGATCTGGCTGAGTTTGGGGGCATGAACGAGGTGTATGCCCGCTATTTCCAAACCGATCATCCTGCGCGATCCACGATACAGGTAGCGGCTCTTCCTATGGGAGCCAGGGTAGAAATTGAGGCAATCGCTCACGCCTGAAGGCTGCCATGATGAGCTCCAGCGGGTTCATGCTGACAATGGCGGTGGCTGCCTGCGTGCTGATGCTTGGAGGAATCCTTGCGATGCTTTACCTGCGGCAACGGTCCCAGGTGAGTGCTGGATCTCAGGGCGAACTGGAAAAGGAATTGAGGGAACAATTGGCCAGCGCCAGGAATACAGTTGAGGAGCTACGTCAGCAGTTAGACACCGAACGCTCAGGCAAAACCCAAGCCGAAGCCAGGCTTGAAGCGGCGGAGACCTATCGCAAGGAACAGGATCGGCTTCATGAAAAACACTTGATCGATCTCAAGGCGGATCACACCAAGGCACTGGAGGAGCTCAAAGAGTCTTTTCGAGCCCTCAGCCATGAGGCTCTCAAAGAGACCCATCCGGTCTTCCTGCAGCTAGCCAAAGAAAGTTTTGCAGGCCTGCAGGCAACAGCCAAGGGAGATCTTGCTAGCCGTCAGGAGTCCATTGCTGCCTTAGTCAAACCACTGGAGGATCAGCTCAAACAATACCAGAAGGTGCTGGCAGACAATGAACAAAACCGTTCTAAGTCTCTGGGAGAGCTCAAACAACAGCTGGAGCATCTTTCCTCTCAGAACACGACCCTGTCCCAGGAAACCTTGCAACTTAGGCGCATCCTCAGCTCCAATCAGGCGCGTGGCCGCTGGGGAGAAGAAACCCTTCGACGGGTTGTCGAGGCTGCCGGGATGAGTGCCCATTGCGATTTTGTCGAACAAGTCAAGGCCGGCGATGCCAAGCCAGACATGATCGTGAAATTACCCGGAGATCGGATGATCCTTGTTGACGCCAAGGTACCCGATCTAGAGGGCCTGGCCGCCCTCGACCAAGCAGAGCCACAGCAACGCAAGGAGCAACTAGCCCAACATCTTTCGAGGCTCAAACTCACTATCAGAGATTTGGCATCTCGCAATTATCCCGAACAGTTCCCCGAGGCCCTGGATCACGTGATCCTCTTCATGCCGGCAGAATCACTTTTCAGTGCTGCCTTGGAAGCCGACCAGGATCTCATCATCTGGGCTGCTGAGAAAAAAATCCTGCTTGCCACCCCAACCTCGCTCATTGCCTTGCTTCGCTCAGTATCAGTGAGCTGGAAACAGCACGCTCAAACTGAAAACGCACGGGTCATTGCGACAGCCGCGGAGGAACTCTATCGCCGCCTGAATGTTTTTGTGGAACACCTGGACAAGATACGCTCCGGGCTGGACAGTGCGACTGGCGCCTACAACAAAGCCGTGGGTAGTTTTGAAAGATCGGTTCGACCCAGCGGAGAACGCCTACTCAAGCTGTCTGACCAGACCGAATCAGCCATGCCCGGATTGACGCCTTCATCTCAGATCCTCAGGAGCGCACCTGAGGCGGGCTCAAATCCATGAAGGGGTGGGATCAACGTTTCGGAGGGATTGAGCGCCTGGTCGGGAAAACAAGGTGTCAGCGAATCCAGGAGGCACATGTCTGCATCATTGGCATTGGTGGGGTTGGCTCATGGGCTGCGGAGTCACTGGCCAGATCGGGAATTGGCCAACTGAGTTTGATTGACATGGATGAGGTTTGCGTGACCAACGTGAACCGTCAAATCCATGCTTTGGACTCAACCGTGGGGCTTTCCAAGGCAAAGGTCATGAGGGAGCGCATTGGCCAAATCAATCCCGACTGCGAGGTGTCTGTTCACAACGTCTTTCTTAACGAAGAGAATGCGGGCGCCTTGCTTGAAAGGCCCTACCATGTTGTCATTGACGCCATCGATCGGGCACCTGCCAAATGCCTGATCCTGAGCCAGGCCAGAGATCGCCAACTCCCAGTCATCAGTGTCGGCGCTGCGGGAGGGCGACTCAACCCACTGCTGATTGAATCGGCCGATCTGAGCCGAGTGCATCACGACCGCCTGCTTCAGCGGGTGCGCAAACAGCTGCGCAATCGCTTCGGCTTCCCCAGGAATCGCTCCATGGGCATAGCCTGCATTTTTTCTCCTGAGCCACCCACCCTACCATCCACCCTCGAAATGGATGAATGCGAGGTGAAAACTCCCCTGGAGGTCTCAGGTAGGCTGGGATGCGCCCAGGGCTATGGCAGCATCACTCAAGTCACCGGAAGCTTCGGCTTTGTAGCCGCCTCACTCGCCTTGCAAGCCCTGATGGAGTCACCCTCTGAGGTGCTGCCCCATGGCAAGGCCTAGGTCACGGAGGGGGATTGCATTGGCCGCAGTCTTCCCCGTATGTTTTTTGATCACTCAACAAGGAAGCATCTCTTAGGATAAAACTATGCCCAATCCATGGACTGGCAGGGGGAACCCCTACACACGTAAGGAGGTCGTTGATCGCCTGCACCAAACCCTTAACCAGGGAAAAGCCATCATTGCCGCTGGGGCCGGTACGGGCATCTCGGCAAAGTTCATCGAACAAGGTGGTGGCGACTTGATCATCATTTACAATTCAGGCCGCTACCGCATGGCAGGTCATGGCTCAACAAGCGGCCTGATGTCCTATGGCGATGCCAATGCCATTGCGATGGAAATCGGCGAATTCGAGGTCCTGCCGGTTGTCGAGGAAACACCGGTGATATGCGGAGTTCACGCTACCGATCCGCGAAGGCGAATGTGGCATTGGCTGCTCAAGATCAAAGACATGGGCTTTTCCGGGGTGAACAACTTCCCCACCCACTGCATCGTCGATGGTCAGTTCAGGCAGGTCCTTGAGGAGACGGGCATGGGCTTCAAAAAGGAAGTTGAGATGGTCGCCTTGGCTCGCAAGATGGATCTTTTTTCGGTGGTTTATGTCGCCAGCCCAGAAGAGGCTGTTGCCATGGCCAATGCCGGCGCCGATGCCATCATCGTGCATGTTGGGACGACGGTCGGCGGCAGCATCGGCGTTCAGCAGGCAGTGGTGAGCTGGGACGAGACCATTGAGCGCTGTCAACGCATCGTCAAAGCCGTTCACCAGGTCAGTCGAGAAATCATCTGCCTGGCTCACGGAGGGCCCATCAACACGCCCGAAGATGTCGAACGCATTGTCCAACAGACCGATGTCCTAGGTTTTGTGGGAGCCAGCTCCTTGGAACGCATGGCCGTCGAATCTTCCCTACCTAGCCTGACGCGACGATTCAAATCCATCGAGGCCCCAGCAGCTCGCCAATTCGGCACCAAAAATTAGGGCACCCCCACTCATTGATCCCATGGCTACCATTGCCATCATTGGCACTTTTGACACGAAGGGCCAGGAACACCAATTTCTAGCAGAGGCTTTGAAACGCTTGGGAAAGCGTACCATCCTGATTGATGTGGGTACGGGTAAGGCACCAAGCATCCAGCCTGACATCACCAGGCATGAAGTTGCGCAAGCAGCTGGGCTGGACCTCGATACCCTCATGCAGCAGCAAGATCGAGGGCTCTGTGTGGAAGGCATGGCCGGGGCCATCCCTATCCTGATGAAGAAACTGGTGAACCAAGGGGCCGTTCAAGGGGTGATTGCCATGGGTGGAGGGGGTGGCACTTCCATCGCTACGGCAGCCATGCGCGCCTTGCCCCTAGGCCTACCCAAACTGATGATTTCAACGATGGCTGGGGGCAATGTGACCGCCTACATAGGCACCTCAGACATTCTCATGATGCCCAGTATTGTTGATGTCTCAGGACTTAACCGGATCCTGTGCGGAGTCATCGAACGTGGGGCAGCAGCGATGAGCGGCATGGTCGAGGCCGCGGCAATCAAAGAACCCTCAAGCAAACCGACCATCGTTGCCAGCATGTTTGGAAACACCACTGGCTGCGTGGAAATGGCACGCGAACAGCTCGAGGCCGCGGGCTATGAGGTCCTCGTCTTTCATGCCACTGGAACCGGTGGCCGTGCCATGGAATCACTCATCGAAAGCGGGCTGGTAGATGGTGTTTTGGACATCACCGCAACGGAATGGGCCGATGAGATGCTTGGAGGCGTACTCAGCGCTGGCCCCCACCGCCACGAAGCCGCAGGCCGCACCGGGATTCCAACGATCATCGCACCGGGTTGCCTGGATATGGTCAATTTTCATGCACCTGAAACAATCCCTGACCACTTCCAAGGGCGTCGCTTTTATGCACACAACCCCCAGGTCACCCTGATGCGCACCACACCAAGTGAATGCGCCAAACTGGGGAAATTACTGGCTGATAAGATCAATGCTTATACAGGACCCGTGACGGTTTTACTGCCGCTTGAAGGCATCAGCGTGATCAGCGCCCCAGGAGGGCCGTTCCATGACCCGCAAGCCGACCAGCAACTCTTCGAAAGCATTCGCTCTCACCTCAGAAAAGATATCCCTATCCTGGAGATCAAGGCACAGATCAATGAGTTGGCCTTTGCCCAAGCCTGTTGCAAGGCCCTGCTCGAGCACATGGCTTGAACTCGCAGCGCTGAAAAAAAGGGGGGGGGTCAAGGCCCCGGAAGACTGGCCTTGAGATCAAGGGCGATAGCCTGAACCGGGCGCCCAGTGGTGGAGGAAAGTGAGGCAGCCAAACCACTGATGTAGGCAGCCGAGGCTGAGGTGCCGTTCACCATGTAGGTAGTCCCGTTAAAATCCATGTAGGTGCGACCTGGTGCCATCACATCAACAAATCCACCCGTGTTGGCATAGGGCGCTGGCGTTCCGTTGCGGTCGGAGGCCGTGACGGCAAGCACGCCAGGGTAAGCCGCCGGAAAGACGGCCTCGGTTCCTGGGGTATTGCCAGCGGCTCCAACAAAGAGGATTCCCTGACTGGAAGCCTGATCAATCAACTGCTCCATGAAAGGAACCGGTTCATTGCCTCCTAGACTCAAATTGATCACGTTGGCGCCAGCCTCAACAGCCTGGTAGATGCCTGCCACCACCTCGAAGGTAGAGGTGGTCTCACTGGCACCATAAACGTCAATGGGAAGGATGCGCACGTTGGTCTCCCCGGCACCATCCAAGCCTACCTCAACCCCCTTGAGCACGGTGTGCGCCATGGTTGTGCCATGCGATGGCAAGTTGGAAACAGGAGCCTCTTCTCCAGTCACATTGATGCCCGGGAGCAAAAAGGGAGCCAGATTGGAACCTTCAGCCTGAACCGGCATGTCAATGAGCCCAACCACGGTAGCACCCTGACCGGCGCCATCAGAAGGCCTGAGTCGAAGCTCTGGCAGCCCTAATGACTGAGGGTACGATAGGGGGTCCCCTCGATAGGTCCACTGATAGTTATCACTGATCTGCACCACATCAGAATCCTTCAGCGTTTCCCGAGCCTTGTCGGCGAGTGCCTCGTCTTCAAAGGAGAGTCGGTAGGCATCCAAGCCCTCCACTCGCCCCACAATCCTCGCCCCCAATGACTCGGCAAGTGCTTCGATGGTCAATTCACTTCCGGGCTTGATTTGCACGATGAGTTCGTTGCCCAGTCGGGTGGAGGTGAACAAGGTCACTTGTTCGGCTATCTCAATCCTTTCGGTCGCTCCGGCAAGATTGAGGGCATAGACCATGAGTCGAGAAGGTTTGCCACCCTCTCCCCCCAGTAAGGCATGGTTCAGATCACCGAGCATTCTCCTGAGCGCCTCACCTTGTGGTAAAGCCGTAAACCGCGTCTGAACTCGGCGCGTCTGCAGGCCTGGTTCGACATAAATATCCCAACCCGTCTGTTCGGCCACTGACTCAAGGGCCTTCCCCAGAGAAACCCCTCGAAAATCGGCGGATATCAGACCGGATTCAGAGTCCCATTGAACCGACTGGGCTATCGCCAGTGGCAGATAAATGAGCGTGAGGCAGTAGGCCCACATGAACCAGCATGTGGCCAGGACTAACCTTGCCTGTCTAAAACCCTTCATCTTCATTGAAACAATAGGAGTGAACCAAAGTCGCGCCATAAGGAACCATGTAACCGGACCCATACCGCCACTATTCTGACCAGATCGAGCGGCAATGCCCATAAAGTCACCCACCAGGCTAGACCCGAACCCAACTCGAGGCTCAGACCACAATCGACCATGCATCGTGCCATGTGAACTCAAGGGATTGCAACCTCGTGATGTGGATCAATCTCTCGGCCAACCGCGCAGGGGGAAATGCGCTTGCTCAAATAAGCGAAGTAACCGAGAGTTGAAGCAATGCCTCGTCTTATCCTGCTATGCTACTGCCTGATCTACCTCTTTGCAAACCGCTCACTGCTAGCCCAGAATGAGACGGAAGCAAACCCTCAGGGACAGGAATCCAACTGGGTTGATTTGTTCGATGGGACCTCCCTCAACGGGTGGGTCAATGTCAACTGCGCCCCATCTACCTGGACGGTCCGTGATGGCATGATCCATTGTTCCGGCATTCCCACCGGTGCCCTGCGCACCGACCGGCAGTATGAGAACTTCATCCTTGAACTGGAATGGCGTCATCTGGTGCCTGGAGGCAATGCCGGGCTTTTTGTCTGGGCCGAACCGATTTCCGCACCTGGGGTCCCTTTCCTGCGCGCCATCGAGGTTCAGATACTGGATCACGCCTACGGCAAGTCAGACTGGTTCACCACTCACGGCGATATTTTCCCGATCCATGGTTCGACAATGATACCAGATGAACCCAGCCGAGGTTCGCGAAGTTTCCCAAACGAAATGCGATCCAAGCCTACTCCCGAATGGAACCATTACCGCGTTACCTGTCAAGATGGCGTGATCAAACTAGCAGTCAATGGCAAGGAGGTCTCGGGAGGAAGTCAATGCGTCTACCGCAAAGGCTACATCGCACTGGAATCGGAAGGCGGCGAAGTAGACTACCGCAATCTTCGTATCCGAGAGCTTCCCAGTTCTGCACCGGAGCCAGCCATGGTAGCCCCCCTCGATGAGGGTTTTCAAAGTCTCTACAGCGGCGTCGACCTGGAAGGCTGGAGTGTGCCCCCAGGCAGCGAGGACCACTGGCAGGCTAAGGATTGGAAACTGATCTATGATGGCAAGAGTGAGGCTGAAGAAAAGCATCTCTGGACAAAGCAGTCCTATCGCGACTTCGTCCTCATCTGTGATTGGCGCTGGTCCGGAGACTCGACCTTACGCAACCTCCCAGTCATCACCCCCAGTGGGGATTATGCACTGGATGGCAAGGGTGAAAGAATCACTGAGGAACTGCCTTTTGCAGGGGATAGCGGCATCTTTCTGAGGGGTAGCACCAAGAGCCAGGTTAACATCTGGAATTGGAGCATTGGATCAGGTGAAGTCTACGGCTACCGCAACGACCCGGCTACCGACCCAGCCATAAGGCGCGCCCTCACGCCCAGATTGGCTGCCGACAATCCCATCGGGAAATGGAACCGTTTTGTCATCACCCTGAAGGGTGATCGTCTGAGCGTGACCCTCAACGGTCTGTCAGTCATTGAAGGAGCACCGCTGCCTGGGATTCCCTCCGAAGGGCCCATTGGATTGCAGCACCACGGTGACCCCATTGAATTTGCGAGCATCTACCTAAAAGAGCTTTGATGGGATGATGCTGGGTAAAGAGCCTTCTGCTTGACAAGGACCCTCGCCTGAGAAACAAACTCACCACAAGGTGGACATGACCCGATCGGTATTATTGCAGCAGGCCCGGCGCATCGTGATCAAGCTCGGCACAGGCATCCTGACCAATGAGGCAAACCTGCCAGATGTGCAACAGCTCGATCGCCTGGTCGAGCAGGTAGCCCAGCTGCGAGCCCAGTCGCGGGAGGTTATCTTGGTCACTTCTGGAGCCGTGGGGGCTGGCATGGGCACCATGGGCTTGAGTAAGCGCCCCAGGGAGCTAGCCGATTTGCAGGCCGCTGCAGCCGTAGGCCAAACTCACCTGATGCAGCAGTATGCCACTTTGTTTGCCAAGCACCGACTGGGTGTCGGGCAGGTCCTGCTGACGCATGAAGATCTCCGGCATCACCAACGTCACCTCAACGCTCGACATACCCTCGAAGCTCTCTTGCAACACGGCATCATTCCCATCGTCAACGAAAACGATGCCGTGTCGTGCACCGAACTGAAATTTGGGGATAACGATCGCCTGTCAGCCCTGGTAGCCAGTCTGCTTCCGGCCGATCTACTCATCATTCTCACCACAGCCGATGGCCTCATCCGCCACTTCGGCACACCGGAGGCTTCGCGACTCTCAGAGGTTTCCACCATCAGCCGAGAAATCACTGAAATGGCGCGAGGCACAACCAGTATCACGGCTACAGGGGGTATGGTGACCAAGATTGCGGCTGCACGCATTGCGATGCGCTCGGGGATTCCCATGCTCATAGGCCCTGGTAGACAGGACCAAATTTTGACATCGATCATCCGTGGCGAAGATGTGGGAACCCTGTTCCTGCCATCCCAAAAGCGGCTCAAGGGCC
>JALRAZ010000047.1 GCA_023257935.1 Verrucomicrobiota bacterium | reverse complement strand
AGTTGGTCTCTGCGTTCTCCATTTGAAGCACAGGCTGATCCTGGGGTTCCCAAGAACGAGGTAGCTGAGGCGGCATTTGAGATGCTAATCGACAAGGCTGGAAAAATTTCCATCCAGCAAAGCAAGCATCTGGCATCGGGTCAGATCTCAGAAGGAGGTGCCATCGAACGCACGGGCCAGGCACTCGAGTCATCGGAGAATCCTCAATTCCTGGCTGGCTTGCACCGATTTGAGCAAGGTTCCGAAATTGCCGATCCTCGCATCACCCGCTACTTGCCCGAAGAGGCGACCGACATCAGCCTGATCAGCGAGCGCAACGGGCACATGGCCTATTACCGCATCTCGGCCGACGCCTTCGATGCGTTCTTGTTGGCCGTTTGGGATCGCTATCGAGCAGAGCGCACTGCCAAGCCTGATTCATGGGTTGATTACAGCGAGGAGGAGATTACTCAAGCGCGGCTGGGGCAAGCCGTGGGTCGCTATGAGCCGATGGCTCGTTCCAATCTCATGGCCTTTGATGAAGTCGTCGAGTGGGGGCCTCTGGAAAAAGCCAGGAGCTACTCGGGTCCGCAGAAAAGGAGTGCAGCTGGAGCCACCTATTTCTTTGACCGAGACGCTGGTGTCGCTTTCCATGACGCTGGCTACTGGTGACTAGGGCAGCTCACCCTTCAGGGATGACCAATGAAGGTGATTGCCTATCACGCTAAGTTCAAGGCTGCGCCCATACCTTTGCCCCATCCCGATAGCTCCTAGCGCTTTTTATGAGCTCGAGGCAGCGGCTAGCTTGCCACTTTGAGCCTTGCGAGTTGAACGCCACCCGTGTCGGTCCAGGTGATCCAAAGTTCCCCATGGATCAGGAGCGAGGCAGTCCTACCTCGGAAGGGCGAACCCTCAAGGGTGTTCAGGTTGCCTACTTGCTTCAGGGTTCCGTCCCAAGACAACTCGGCCATGCGGATCACCCGCCTTGATTCATCGGTGTCTAGCCAAGTGATGTAAATCGAATGGTCCGAGCTGACGCTGGAACAACCGCCGATGGGCTGCTGGTCATCCAATACAACTTCTATGGGGGAGTTGAGATTTCCCTCTCTAAAGATTTGAAGGATGATTTTGGGGTGGTTTTTGGCTGCCGTGAATCGAGTCACAGCAAGATGCTTTCCGTTTTGGGTGATGGTGGGCCCGTTGACTGGACAACCCGGTGTGACCCATTGGTCGGAAGCCAGGTCTTCAGGCGCAGTCCACTGATCTTGTTTGAGGCTTATGAAACTGATGTCACGCACCTCGCTTGGAGTACGATCTCTGTAGAGGACCATGGGTCCATTCTTCGTGCTCACGGCAGCTGTGGGGCAGCAGGTGCAGACATTTTCATCCAAAATTCGCTCTTCCCCAATTTGGGATCCCATGAGGGTTGTGGTACGCAGGGTCATGGTTCCACCTGGCTGGGTCATGTCGCGTCCATCAAGCCAAAAGGCTCGGGTGATGTGGCCTTCTGGCGCGAATGAAACAAAACCGTGCTCCACCTCACTTAGGTCATCGTGGAGCCAGCCCATGGGAGACCAGTGCTGTCCCTGATCTGTCGATCGAAGAAGGCGGATGCCATAGGCATAAGTCCCACTGCCCAGATGTTGCAGCCACTGGGCATACCAATCGCCATCAGGGGCTTCGAAAACCGAGGGGATGTCCGCCCAGTTGGCAAACATGTGCTCGGAAGTGACGATGACTTGGGGCGCTTCAAACGCGCTTCCATCCCAGCGCGCCAGCAGCACCATGGAGGTATTATTTTCTTCGGGTTCGATCCAGGAAAGCCCCACTTGCTGGCCCAGTTGGCAGAGGTTTGGGGCCATGGAGCGCATGCTGGTTGGAGGCATCATGGCTTCAAGATGCCAGCCCTCATTTTGGGCAAGGGTCATGAGGCAAGTCAGGTAGGTGCCTAGGACGCTAAGTGTATGGATTGGATGGTGCCAAAGCATATTTCCCCTGATCAGGCATGCATTGTGCATGGCTGATTCATCCTGAGCTGGGTTGCGAGTGGCGGAATCTTGGCATGCCTGGGTGCGAGACATAATCAGAAGCCTGACACGTTTCATGAAGCCTTCTCAAGGTTTCTTCTTATCTGGCATTGCAGGAACCGGCTGGCTTTGTCTGGAATAGATGGGGTGCTTAGCCATTGATTTTGAACGCATGCGAGCATACATTGTCCACAACCATTTGATGCCCATGAAATTCATGACCTCTCCCCGCATCCTCACCGCTACCTTGTTCGGCTGCCTAATCATTGCCAACCTCCAGGCTCAGGTCTTGTTTGAAGATGACTTCGAAGTGGATCGTGCCCAGGACTGGATTGTTTATGATGAGAGCGTGGATGGGGTTCCTGATGCAGTCGTCTCATTTGCCCATGACTACTCCCAGGACACCTATGCGATCACATCGGGTGGAACGACCGAATATGTGTCGGTGCCCAGTAATCCCTTTGTTGCCGATGGGAGCCCAAGCAGGCGCGCTTTGAAGGTGATGGTCAACGCTGATGATCAGCCTGCTGAGGCCTCGGTGAGTTTGTTCCCCAAGGGACTCAATGTGGTGGGAGACCATGCCTTGCGATTTGAAATGTTCATGAGCTACAACGGACCTGCTTACGGTGGCTCTGGCTCGACTGAGTTGGCTACCATGGGGGTCGGGCACTCGGGTGAGCTGGTGGCCTTTCTTCGAGGCAATAGTGCTCTGGATGGGGATGGAACGTTTTTTGCTGTTTCCGGTGAGGGAGGGGCATCTCGTGATTACCGTGCCTACACGGGGGATGGATTCGCTGAGCCTGATTTTCTGGATGAGCAGCTTCAGCGGTATGGATTTACCGATATGGATGGAGATGGGGTCGGTGAATACAATGCCTACGGTGGTGGGCCCATGGAAAAGGTGTTTCCCTTCCCACCTCATGAAACCAGTGGGACTCCAGGCAAGGGTTGGGTGGCTGTCGAAGTCAGACGGGTTGGCAACCAGGTGACCTGGGGCATGGATGGCCACATTATCGCGACGATCTCTGAGGACTTGACCCTATTTGGTGGGGGAAATGTGATGATTGGTTACAGCGATCCATTTTCCTCGATCGCCA
>JALRAZ010000445.1 GCA_023257935.1 Verrucomicrobiota bacterium | reverse complement strand
CTAGTGCGGTTAATTGGATAGCATCCATCATCCATGCGCTGGCAATGCCTGGCTGTCCTGTTTCCTCAGCTGCAAGAGAAGCAAGCTCACTGCGCATAGCTTGTTCGGCTATTGATCTTTCAGCAATATCCCTGCTCTTTTGGGCCTCAAACATCGAGTAGAGCGCTAATACAGCCAGTAGGGTAACACCGACGCAAGCGGCCTTGAAGATGCGTGCTGTTCTTGCCTTGGCTTTTGCCAAGGCCTGCGCCTGGGCAAGTTCTCTCTTTCGGGCCTCCTCCTTCTCCTTTGCTTCTCTTTCTTCTTCTGCTTGCGATTTGTCTAGGAAGGCCATCGCCTCAGCGAAACCGGGGTAATATCGGTCGGCCCAGGTTTGGTTAGGCTGATTGGTATCCCTCCATGCCAGTGCAATGCCCAAATCTGGATCACGATACAGGCCGGCTTTCCCATCTTTGAACAAGCTGGCTGTGTCAGCCAAACGCCGATAAATCTTGGCTGACTGCGCCTCATCATCGACCCATAGTCGCAGGGTGCGCCACACACGCATGAGACTCTCATGTGAAATATCGATAATCGTGTGCTTTTGAAGTTCGCTCTCTCCCGCCGGCATCAGGAAGGTGCAACCTGTCTTTCGAAATTCATGGATGACATGCAGCAGGTGATCCATCTCCCCTCCGCAAATTTCGTGGAGCTCGTTAAGCTGCATGGGGCGTCGGATGCCCCGGTTTTCAGAAACCTTTTCGGTGAGGGATTTGAAGAGTTTGGTCGCAATGCGACGATGTTCTTTGTCGGGTAGAGATTCGAAGACTTCATCCGCGTGGCGGCTGAGGGCCTCGGCCATGCCGCCAGTGGCCTGATAATGTTCCAGGTCGACCGGGCCTTCCCTGCCTGCCTCGACCCAGTAGTCCCACGTGCGCATCAGTGCGTGCTGGAGAATAGGAAGTTGGTCCGGGTCATCGCTGATGTCATTGAGCAGCCTCTGCACCAGTCGGTTGGACATCTCGCGGCCGCCGACGCGGGCGGGTGCCTCGATTGCCTGCTTGCGTTGGCTTCGGTTCAGTCTTGGGATGATGTATTCCCCTTCGTTGACCGCTTCGGCCAAGCCGCCGAATTGTGCGCAATCGCCGAGAAAATCCGAGCGCATGGTCAGTACGACATAGATGGGGCAGGTCTCCTGTTGGCTGGCTTCAAGGAGTAAGCGAATGAAATGCCCGGCTTCTTCCTCGGAGATGCCGGTCATGCGCCGGAACCGAAAAATTTCCTCAAACTGATCCACCACCAGCAGCAAGTTGGTTTTGGATTCCAAATCACTTTGTTGCACTGCGTCGACCAGGCCCATGCCACTGCGTGAGAGGGCAGCGCGAATCATCGGTAGGACATCCTCCTGATCCGGGTCATAGAGGTCGGACTCCACCAGTGATTTGGCGAGATTGGTCAGGGGGTCGCCTCCCGGTTTCATGACCGCGACTTCCCATGACGAACCTGCGGCTGCCATGGTCCCGCCGTGAAGCTCCGGGATGAGGCCGGCACGCACCAGGGATGATTTGCCGCTGCCAGATGAACCGACAACCGCGAGGAAGCGGGTCTTGCGCAGTCGGGTCAAAAGCTCGGCCGTTTGGTCTTCACGTCCGAAAAAGAGATATTTTTCCTGTATGTCAAAAGGCCGGATGCCAGGAAAGGGATTGATACCAGTTGAAGAACTCATGAAAAGATAGGTATTAGGCGTTGATAAGGGAAATAAAGGGTTTCAGACAGTCGGGATCGAACTCACCTGTTTGAGTCAGGACATCGGCCAGGTGTGTTTTGAAGCGTGACTTTCTCCGGTCCTCCGGTGGGGCAATCAGTACGGCCTTGGCGAGGAAAGGCTTGTCTCGGCCAAATCCAGGCGCCTGCATGAGATCCATGACCTTCATTTCGATCCAGGAACGTCCGCCGGCTCCGTAGTAGACCAGAACCGCATCGCATAGGGTGAGTTTCTGTCGATGGGACTGAGCAATCAGGTTCTCTTCACCTTCAAAAAGTGGAAGAGAGACTTCAAAGCCTTGTTCGAAAAGATAATCCTCCAGCGGTTCTATCGCCTCTTCATCCTGGGCGTCGCAAATCAAATAAACCGATTTAGCGGTAGATTCGGCATGGGCAGAGGACGTGGGGTGGGAGGTTTCCAGAGGTTCTGGCTTGGGCTTGGGTTTTAAAAGATCCAGCACGTAGCTCTTGAGGCTGTCGAGCGATTCCTCCATGACTTCAGCACCCAATTGACATTGCTCATCCTCATTGAGACGGCGTACAAAATCTATCTGACGTTCGTCGCCAGCCACTAGACCGCGCGGCATCCAGATGATGCGTTCGAGTCCTCTTTGCTGGCTGTGCTCTGCTGCCAAGCGATTTTGCAACTCCGATACCGAGCACTGGGCGTCTTCAGGAATCATTCCATATCGTGCACCGACCATGTGAATGGCCAGATCACAATGAGGTAAAACTTCATTGAGATATCCCTCAAGCTCGGGGCCAATCAAGGGGAGGTTGGCGTTGGGGAGAACCCGATGTCCTCGTTCAGTGAGTTCACGCTTGATGCGGTCACGCTCGACTTGCAGGTCGGAGGATGTGGTGGCCAGGTAAATGGTCTTTCCGTCAGTCTTGGACGCAGGGGCGGCTGGAAGGGCACCCGGGGTTCCAGATTGATAATTTTTGAGTAGGTCGCAGATTTCATAGGCCAGATCGTAAATTCTCGAAAAATAATTCTGGCGTGCTCGCTCCCCAAAGGCTTCATCATACTCCACAAGCCTCCCGGTGTCTGGATCGAAGTCAAAGAATTCGAAGCCGAGAATGCTTTGTAATACCTGTGGGATATGCTCAGGAATGTCACGCGCATCAATAGGTGTTTTGATGACTTTGAAAATTCGCGCTTTTTCTCCCACCTTGATGCTCCCTCCATCTGATGCTGCCTTGTAGAACTCGTTGAGCTCCCTTAGACACCATTCCGATTTCATGTAACGAGGGCTCATGATGGAAATCATGACCTTAGCCTCCCGAAAGG
>JALRAZ010000433.1 GCA_023257935.1 Verrucomicrobiota bacterium | reverse complement strand
CAGCAGCGTGACTCGATCATTGCCTGCGGTTTTATCCGCCATCGCCAGGCCCTGAGACTGACCGACTGCCGAACTGAGCGGCCCGTTGCTAAGCAAGACCCCTTCTGGGTTGAGGTGAGATTCCCCGTGCCCAGTTAACTTACTCTCAATGGAGCGAAACCCCCTGAGGTCTTCAAAGGTCAGCCCATCAAAACCAAGATTAGCCCGAAGGGCATACACCCCGTTTTCAGTGTGCCCGGCATCGTTGACAAAATGAAAGGCTTCTTGCCAAGGCCGATCCTGATTTCCAAACATGAGTGCATGAGTGGCTGCCATGATTTCAGCCAAAGCTGCCGGACCTCCCCAATGGCAGGCGGCTCCCCCGTTGACGGCATGCACGTTCATCAATGCCACCAGGGCACGCGTTGAGCGTGGATCAGCCACAACCACTTCTTCACCAGCCTTGTTTTGAATCCTCACATGGTAAACGGGTGCCTGTTCAGGCTTTCCTGCAAGACGGCTAGTGAGTTCAAGTGGTTTCAGCGCTGGTGCTTCCAGCGGTTTGGCGTCAGTGGTTTCAGCTCCCATAGAATTATCGAAAACAAACGGTTACGTTGATGAATATTAAAACGCAGACCCTAAGGCGGGGAGGGACAATGATAAAGAAAGTTTTTCACCATTTAACCACCTCCATTAAGGCATGTTTCGTCCACTGACATCCCTTCACCTCAATTCCTTGATGGACCCATCTTAAAAGAAAATGGTCAGGAATGAAACTTGGACTTCTTAGCAGAGCAACCCTATGATCGGGATTCGATGGCCAAGGGAGAAATCAGTTGGAAAGGAACGTTCGAGGATGGCAGAAAACGCCAAGCCTACGCAAAAAAGGTTGGAAACCAATGGCGCTTTCATGAAAGAGAAAAGCGTTACGATTCTTGGGAAAGCGTGCCGCACCCATCCCTCGATGACTGGCTTTGCCTCATGGATGGCGTCGATAGAAGGGTGCATCGCCGCTTGTTGCAGCCTCAAGATGCACAAAGGCTACGAGCGACTATCAAAGAGCGGTTTCCTGAAGTTGACCTACCCAAATTCAAGTAAATTTACGCCTCGCCCCAGCCCATGGCACTGGCTGATGGAACTAGGATGCCCTGAGTCATTTTCCCCATGCCATCCAAGCCTCTCATTTCCGTCCTGATGCCGGTCTACAATGCGCAGGATACGATCCTGGATGCCATCGATTCGGTATTTCGAAACGACTTCAAGGACCTTGAGCTGATTGTGATCAACGACGGGTCCACCGATGGGACGGCTTTAAAACTTGCAAGCGTATCCGACTCAAGATGTCGTATCATCCATCAAACCCACCAAGGGGTCGTGTCGGCCCATAATCATGCCGTGCGCGAAGCCCGAGCGCAGTGGATAGCGAGGATGGATGCCGATGATTTAGCTTCTCCAGACAGGTTCTCCTCTCAGTGGGATCTGGTACACCGAAAAGGGCTGGAACTGGTCGGAGGTATGGTTCAGATCGTTGGCCTCGATGGCAGGCCAGCACCAGGCATGCAGCGCTATGAAAAATGGCTTAATCAACTGACCGAGCATGCCACCATCATGGATCAGCGTTTCATCGAAATGCCTATGGTTAATCCAAGTCTTTTTGGGCATCGGCGCTGGTTTGCCCATCAGTGCCGAGAGGGTCCCTTCCCTGAGGATTACGATTGGTTCTTAAGGATAGCCAATTTCCCCTCATTACGAGTAGGAAAAGTATCCCAAACCATCCTAAAATGGCGAGATCACCCCAATCGAGCCACCCGCCAAGACCAACGCTATCGGAGCAGTGCTTTCGATGACTGTAAGCAGCAGCACCTACTAGAAAGTCCACTGAAGCATCATAAGGAAGTCCT
>JALRAZ010000432.1 GCA_023257935.1 Verrucomicrobiota bacterium | reverse complement strand
CCGAATCCTTGGATGCTCCCCAAGCATGGCCTGGCTTAGCAGATCATTCACTGCAGGGCACCTGGTATCCCTCAACCCTCTCCCCTCAACCGCACCGTCTTTATGCCTTGATATTTGCGCTGGCCAGTGGCTGGGGGTGGGTTGCCCATCGATTCCCACTGAAACCATCGATGAAGGTTGATTCCTGGCGACAGGGACTCGGACTGGCTATTGGGTTAACCTCTATATCGGTGAGCTACCTGACTTGCCGTCCATACCTACCTCCCATTCGAGAAGCCGAAGGTGTTGACTTTTTGCTTTGGGCCGGAGTCGTGAACTTGGCTATGGCTTGGCTCGTGCTCGTCCAGCCGTGGCTGATGGGAGCTAGGTGGTATCAACACCACCATGAAGCCCATCCATAGCCTCTGAGGGCTCAAGGGGACTCCCTTCGAAACCAATGGCGTACATGACCTCTAGGAATAGCCTGCCAGGCTCTTTCATGGAGGTAGTAAATGCCGATCTTACCGAAGAACTCAATCCCACCTACCTTCAGTGCCGTGTGGGTTTCCCCTGTCACCCAGTAAGCCACCAAAATCGTGGTGATGCTGGCGATAATACGCCAGGAAAATCCCTTGAGAATGCTCCGCGTATGCGATTCTCTAAAATCTGACTGCGATACATTTGACATGCTTGACCTCTTTTCAACCGAAACTTCCAACCCACTCTGCCTGCATAAATTAAAGGCGGAACTAAAACATAAGTAACTTACCTTCTTTAATTATGTTAATAGGCACCATGAAGTCAATGCTAAGATGATCAAGGATTCCAGAAAGCCCAAAACCATTTGCTCCAAGCGCTCCAAAGGCCTCTTACTAGCCAAGCCAAAGCCTTGCCTGTTGCATTCCCCTTCACAGCTGGCAAGCTGAAAACCAGGCGATTTGGCTGAACCCTCCAATTCGCCGACCCTTACCATATGAACAACCCCATTCTCGGGATCGATCTTGGCACCACGCACTCATCGGTGGCCATCGTGGACGCCGGCTTTCCATTGGTGCTTGCCGACCAGGAAGGTCATCGACTCACCCCCTCCGTAGTCCATTATCCCACAACCGGCGAAACACCTTTAGTGGGTCGCAAAGCGCAACGAATGCGAGTCCAAGCGCCCTCTAGAACCATTTATGACATCAAGCGTTTCATGGGGCGTAGCGCCTCGGATTTGTCAGACCGCGAATGGGAGGTGGATTATGAGCTCTCGCGCACAATGGGAGAACCCCTGAAGGTTCTATTGGGGGACCGGACTCTCAGACCAGAGGAAGTCTCCGCCACGATCCTGGCTCAATTGAAGAGGATAGCCGAACAATCGATGGAATGTTCCTTAGAGCGAGCGGTGATCACCGTTCCTGCCTATTTCAATGATTCCCAACGCCAGGCCACACTGGAAGCAGGCCGCATGGCTGGTCTCACGGTGGAGCGCATTCTCAACGAGCCGACGGCTGCAGCGCTGAGTTATGGCCTCAATCGGTTGAAGGAAAACGCAAAAGTAGCCGTTTATGACCTGGGAGGAGGGACTTTTGATATCACGATCCTGGAAATGTTCGAGGGAGTCTTCAGGGTGCTTGCCACACACGGCAACACCCAGCTGGGTGGCCGCGATCTGGATCAAAGGATTGTTGATTATTGCATCCAACAATGTGCCTCCTCTGCGTTGAGAGAGGCCATCAAGTCGCACCCGGAATGCATGGCAAAAATTAGAGCCGCTGCTGAAGAAGCAAAGATTACCCTGAGTCAACAAACAGAAGCGACGATTGAGATCCCTTTTCTATATCAGGAGGAGCACTTTAGTTGTCACTTCGATCGAGATACTCTGGAAAGGCTATCCCAACCCCTGATTGAAAAAACCCGAGCCCATTGCCTGCGGGCCATGCATGATGCCAAGCTTGAGTCCCAAGATTTGGATCAGGTTATTTTGGTGGGAGGGCAGACGCGCATGCCGTTGATCAAGCAAAAGGTTGCTGAATTTTTCGCATGCTCGGATTTTGAAGAAAACCGAGGCGATATAAGAATAGGGCAATCCTTTCATGAGCAGGAAGGGCCTGCGCTGCACACTGGTGAGCACCCTGATGAGGCGATTGCACTGGGAGCAGCCATTCAGGGTGGCATCCTCTCTGGCACTTTGAACCATCTTACTTTGTTAGATGTCACCCCACTCTCACTTGGCCTGGAGACTTTTGGCGGGCTGATGAACGTGCTTATCCCCAGAAATTCGACCATACCCACCAAGGCAGGCGAAGTCTTCACCACGGCGGTGGCCAACCAAAGGGAAATGCTTATTCATGTGCTGCAAGGAGAACGAGAACGTGCGGCAGACAACTGGAGTCTAGGGCGATTTGTGGTGCCCTTCGAATCGGCACCCAGAGGGGTTGCGCGAGTGGGGGTTCAGTTTGCCATCGATGCCAATGGGATCCTCAAGGTTCTAGCACGTAACTTGAAAGATGGCACCGAGCAGACCCTCGAAATCCAATCGGCCATTGATGTGGAGGACCAGCAGGTCAGTCAGATGGTCGAAAGTTCGGTTGAAAACGCTTTGGATGATATGGAGTCCAGACGCTGGATCGAACAAAAACTCAAAGCCCAACAATTGTTGCAAGCCGTTGATTGCAGTCTTGAAGCCTGTGGCACATCAGTTGATGGGAACATGGTTGAGTTCATCGAACTCAAGGTCCGTGAAGTCAAGCAGACCCTAGCTAGAGAGAATCCTGAGACCCAGAAAGGAGACATCGCACGCCTCAAAGCGAGCATGAAAGAGCTCGATGAAGCGACACAAGCATTAGCTGCCATGCTCCTGGATGAAGTTGCCAGCAAGCTCCTTGAATAGATTCGGAGGGGAAAATAATCATTATTAACAGTTGCAATGCGATATATTGAAGCGATGATACGTTATAGATAAGTAAGGCATCGGGGTCGGGTTCCCATCAATTGTTGTCATGAAAAAACTCAGATTACTACCCGCCTCAGGTTTGGCCTGCTGTGATCCAGATGTCGAGCTGGTGATTGATAAGATCGGATTCGGCACCTGTCTTCTGCTGTGTGACTCTCAAACCATGGCTTTTGGAGTTGCACACCCGCTTTTTCACGATTCCAGCCAATTTGCC
>JALRAZ010000392.1 GCA_023257935.1 Verrucomicrobiota bacterium | reverse complement strand
AGGCCTGCGATGTGCTCCAGGGTTTTTTCCCTGTCGATTTTACCGGAAGCCTGGCGCACAGCCGAAATGGCAGCACCACACAACAGCCGAAATTCGGCATCGCGAGCCGGCTTGAACTGTTCCTGTCTCTCATGGGTGATACGATCGACATCAGAGAGAGTGAACAAGCCACGCAGATGGTCCTCTTGATCGACCACCATGAGTTTATCGATCCTAGGGTGTTGGGCAAACACCCGATCGGCGACAGCAATAGGATCATTTCCCAGATCTTGTTGTGACAGGGTCATCACTTCGCTCCTTGGAAGCATGGCCTCCTGAACCGATCTGGAGGCATTGCGCGGCCGGACCACATTGCCTGGCAGCAGTCCGATGAGCTTCTCGCCCTCGTCGACAACAGGGAAAGTACTGAAGCTGAATCCCTTCCGCTCGATTCGTTCGAGCACTTCACCTATGAGGCTCTCAGGACGAACGGTGATAGGGTCGTTGATCAAGCCGTGGACATGGTTCTTGACCCTGGAAACTTCCCTGAGTTGATCCCGGGGGCTCATGTTGTAATGGATCAAACCCATGCCTCCATGCTGAGCCATGGCAATAGCCATGCGGGATTCGGTCACCGTATCCATGTCCGAGGAAAGGATCGGCATGTGAAGCTCTATCCCTTCGCTCAGACGAGTATCAAGCTGCGCATCCTTGGGAAGGATCTCAGAATAAAGGGTTGAAAGGCTCAGGTCATCGTAGGTCAGCCCGCAATCTCGATGGGCCAGAAAAAAATCGTCTGCCTGAAGGAAGAAAGTTTGATCGAGTGCGTTGGTAGGCTGCGTGTCTGCCATGTCAAAGTTTCACAAAGCTCCCCACGGCTGGCAAGGGGGAACTGAGGGAATTTTGCCCAGTCCAGACAGGCAGGATGCTGTCCCCTCACATTGAGGAGTTTTACTTGGGGCCGGCTGATGATAAGCTCTTGCCAACACGATACCCAGCCACCTCATCATGAAGAGAGACACCTTTTTTAGATATGCGGGGCGAAAGCCTGCCACCAGAGCGCTCGCGGCCATCTTCCTGCTTTGCTCGGCTGGCGCTTTAGCCGAATCAGGTCGTCCTGAACCTGCCCTCCCAATATTCAAGGACGGGGAAGCACAGGTCGTGGATCGATTCAAGGATGCTGACATGTGGATAAGGCACGACCTTTGGGTTGAAACCTCATTCGATTCAGATGGTGATGGCCAACTAGACCGCATGCATGTGGATGTCACCCGGCCTCAGCAAACCGAAACAGAGGGACTGAAACTGCCGGTTATTTATGTGAGCAGCCCTTACTTTGCAGGAACCACAGGTGCCGGGACTGAATATTTTTGGGACCCGCATCAGGAACTGGGCCTGGCACCGCCAACCCGCAAGGCTGCCCCGGCTGTTGAGCGGCGTGGAGAACGCCCCATCATATCCAAAAGCCACACCCGAACCTGGGTACCCAGAGGCTATGTGGTTGTTCATTCATCTTCCCCCGGCACTGGGCTGTCACAGGGTTGTCCAACAGTCGGTGGCATCAACGAATCCCTGGCTCCCAAGGCCGTCATTGAATGGCTCACCCACAAGGCCCGTGGTTTCACCACTGCTCATGGCATGGAAGAGGTCAAAGCCTACTGGTCAACGGGCAAGGTAGGCATGACGGGCACTTCTTACAATGGGACCCTCCCACTGGCTGCAGCCACCACTGGGGTCGAGGGGCTTGAAGCCATCATACCCATTGCCCCAAATACTTCCTATTACCACTATTATCGTAGCCATGGCCTGATCAGACACCCCGGAGGCTACATCGGGGAAGACATTGACTGCCTCTACGACTTCATTCACAGCGGCAATCCTGAGCGAGCTGAGTTCTGCGATACGACCGTCCGCGACCAGACCATGGCTGAAGGCATGGACAGGATCAATGGTGACTACAATGATTTTTGGGCTAGCAGAGATTACCTCAATCAATTGGGTCCACTTAAGGCAGCCACTTTGATGGCGCATGCTTTCAATGATTGGAATGTCATGCCCGAGCATAGTGTCCGGATCTATCAGGCACTCAAACATAAAGGGATTCCTGTGCAGGCCTATTACCATCAAGGTGGGCACGGAGGCGAACCACCACTAAGACAAATGAATCGTTGGTTCACCCGCTACCTGCATGGGATCCAAAACGACGTTGAAAACGAGCCAAAGGCATGGATTGTTCGAGAGCGAGATGAGGCCAGCAAGCCGACTTCCTATTATGATTATCCTAATCCTGCAGCGTCAATCGTGACGCTTTTTCCACACCCTGGCGCACCCGGACATGGTTCACTCAACCTGCAGTCTCATGAAGAACGAGTCCTGGAGACCCTGGTGGACAACCATTCCTTTGACGGGGCCTCCTTGGCCAAAGCTGAGTGGACCCAACATCGTCTACTCTATCTGAGTCAACCACTCAAAAAACCACTCCATTTATCGGGAACCCCTTCAGTCAGCATCACTCTGGCCAGCAGCAGATCAGCAGCCAATTTGTCGGTATGGCTTGTTTCCCTTCCCTGGCAGGAGGGTAAGGATACCCGAATCACCGACAACATCATCACCCGGGGATGGGCCGACCCTCAGAATCGAGAATCCATTCGAGAAAGTCAGCCACTGGTTCCTGGTGCGTTCATCACCCTTGACTTTGACTTGCAGCCTGATGACCAGATCATTCCTGAAGGCCAGCAACTAGCGTGGATGATATTTTCAAGTGATCAGGATTACACGCTCTGGCCGCAACCTGGAACCGAGCTCACGATCGACCTGGAATCAACCCGACTCAACCTACCAGTGGTTGGCGGCCAGGAGTCCCTGATGGCAGCCTTGCCACAGGGTAGCTCTGGTTCGGCTGAGGAAACCCAGAAATTATCCGGTGAATAATCAAGAAGCTCGTCGGGGCATCCTCATCATCGGAAGTATTAACACCGATCTGGTAGCTCGAGTCGATCGGTTGCCTGATTCGGGTGAAACCCTTGTCGCTGAAACGCTGGAAACTTATGTGGGAGGTAAGGGCGCCAATCAGGCAGTTGCCGCCGCACGTCTGGGGGCTCAGGTATCGCTGGTAGGGCGATTGGGAAAAGATCCCAACGGCCAACACAACCTGAAACAACTCATTGAAGATGGCATAAGGTGCGACGCCATCGCCCTTGATCCCTCATGCCCAACGGGCACGGCTCTGATACTTGTGGAAAATTCCGGCGAAAATCGGATTATACTCATTCCCGGAGCCAATCATCGGTTTGAACCGGCAAGATTAGAGAGCTTACATCACCTTTTTGCCACCTCAAATCTACTTCTGCTGCAGCTTGAAATGACCGACCCGGTGTTGGAGCGAGCCATGGAATTGGCCCGCCAATACCATATGCCTATCATGCTCGATCCTGCACCGGCCCGTCATCTGCCAGGTCGGCGCAGCCATCCGATCGATTACCTGACGCCCAATTTGGTGGAATTGGCTCAACTGACCCAACGGGCGATTCATGGCAACTCCCCTCTGGAGACGATCAGTCAGGCAGCCCTTGGACTCTGTCATCAGGGCCTAGCCAAGAAAGTGATAACCAAGATGGGACCCCGGGGAGCCCTCATGACCACTGCGCTGAAAAGCATTTACTTGCCTGCACCTGAGGTGCAAGCCGTGGACACGACTGCTGCAGGAGATTGTTTTAACGGCGTTCTGGCGGCTTGTCTGGTTGCAGGTATGGCTGATGAAGAAGCCATGGATCAAGCTGTGCAGGCAGCCAGTCTTTCGGTGACTCGCAAAGGAGCTCAAGCATCGATGCCATCCCTTGAAGAGCTCCAACCGGCCTCGGATCGCGTCGAGGCCGAATCTGGATCGAGTTAGCTTTGAGTGGAGGCCGAAGCAGGGTCACCCGCATCGACAGCGGATTGATTGGAGGCCGAAGACTCGTTTTCAGGGCGATAAAACACGGCCACATGCCCCACCATGGTCACCAGATGGCAAGCCGTTTTTTCAGCCAGCTCCTTGGCCATCGTTTTTTTCTGATCCTTGAATTCTACAAACCGAACCTTCACCAATTGCTGGTGCTCTAGAGCCTGATTAAGTTGCTGACAGAAGGCCGGGCTCATTCCCTGCCGGCCGAGTTTCAGAGAGGCCTCCAGACGCTGGGCCCTCGATTTGAGTGCGCGCTTTTCGGAGCCTGATAGAGGTTGCATTGCTTGCATGAAAGATCAAGTCGGTTCAAATGAAACAAAATCAGACCCGCTCGTAAACATCCACTCGTGCAGGAGGGAAATTGGCCCAGATAACTCGGGTTTCCTGACGTTTGAATATGGCAAGCACTGGATTCTTTCTTGGACGGATGTCGTAAGTAAACTGAATAAAGCGTCCACCGGGTGAGAGGGTTGCATGCACCTCTCTGACGATCGCATCCACCACGCTGCTTGGCAGCGACTTGAGGGGAAGCCCAGAAACAATCGAGGCAACTGAGTCAGGCGAAAGGCCCAAATGCTGCTTGAGCAACTCCCTAAGCTCACCCGCGTCCCCCTCCAATACCCTTAGCCCCGGGAAAGTCTTACGCAGGTGGGTGGACATGGCTGGTGATCTCTCAACGGAAACCAACTGATCCCCCTTGAGACCACTGTTAATTAATTGCCGCGTGATCGCCCCGGTTCCCGCCCCCAACTCAACCACCACCTCACCATGTTGAAGGGAAGGTACCTTGGAGGCCATGGCTTTACCCAGAATGGGGCCGCTGGGAGCAGCCGCCCCCATGAAGCGCCTGCTCTGAAAGATTTCCCTAAAGAAAAGACCTAAGCCAGAAAGCTCATTTCTGGAATGATTTGAGAGAATAGCCATGCCAAACTCGCCCTTTTTTCGGAGTCCCTGCCCATTTGAGTCTGGCAGATTCGACGGATCTCCAAAGAGAAGCGCGCAAGCTAACAACATGGATGGAGGATGTCAAAGGTTCTCATTGCCAAGACACGAGGCCTTTGGCCATGCTCTGGACATTGGCTCATGATCCAGCTGCTGCGGCATCCAATCAGACTGATGACTCGAGCCTTTGCTTTTGCAAGGCTTCTGATCGCAGCACATCGTGATGCTCGTCGCCTTTTAAACGAGGGACCCTGTTCCCTGAGGCAACGCAACCTCTGGCTTTCAAAGTGGAGTCGTAAGAGCCTTGAATCCATGGGAATTAGGTTGAAGATCACGGGTATCCCTCCCTTGGAAGGCCTGCTGGTTGCCAATCATCTGAGCTACCTGGACGTCATGGTCCTCTCCAGCGCCTTGCCGGTCACTTTCCTCAGCAAAGATGAGGTGCGTCATTGGCCGATCATGGGCAAATTTGTGGATTTTGCTGGCACACTCTACATCAAGCGGGAAAACAAACGGGCCTTGGTCGGTCTGCAGCAACACTTCAAGGATATCTGGGATCAAGGCGCCACACTTGCCATGTTCCCTGAAGGCACAACCACCAATGGCGACTGCATCCTTCCCTTTCATCCCTCATTGTTTCAACCAGCCTGTGAACAGGATAAACCGATCACCCCGGTTCATATTAGCTACAGGTGCGAAGGAGGCAATCTGAGTGAAGACGTTCATTTCTGGCGAGACATGAGCTTTGTGCCTCACCTGCTGAGGCTACTGAGTGTGCGCACAATCACAGCATCAGTCTCTTTCGGCAGGACCAGGCATCCCGACAATCTGGACCGCAAATTACTGGCCAGCTCCCTGCGCGAAGATGTCCTCGAGCTGAGCTCAAGCACGCCATCATGCCAGGACGGATGACGCAGCAGCAGGACGGGCTAAAGGCGCTTGGCAACCACAAAGCCATTGAGCATGGCATATTTCCAGGGACCGGCATTGAGGCAGGCATCTAACCACCCAGCCACCGGACGGTCCGTGCAGGCAACGGACTCAATATGACAACCCGCATCTCCAAGGAAGGCAGCGATTTCCATGGGATTGGTGGCAATGATGGCATCATCATCCGGCGAAAACACCGGCCGGTTGATTGGTTCCATGCGGTCAAATGACCAATGTTCACGGGCTCCCTTGAGTATCCTACGCTTCTGAAGCAGGCGTCGCAAGTTGGCCCATTTATTGGCGATGCCACGCATCCTGGGATGGTAGTCGGCCCATCCTATGACCCTGAAAAAATTAGGGCTAGACACCACGACCCATCCCCCAGGTTGAACAACGCGCACAAGTTCAATCAGAAAGCCCTCGGGATCATCAACGTGTTCAAGGACATTGAAGGCACCCACCGAGGCAAAGGAATCCTCTTCAAAAGGAAGACACTTACCATCGTATACCTGGCAGGCAAGGCCTCGGGCCTGAGCCTTGCGGATGTTAGGAAAAGAGACATCGACACCCATTGCTTCCACCTCGTGGTGGAGAAGAGATTCCACGACCTGCCCAACCCCACAACCGACATCCAGAATCCTGCCCTGTCCCTTGGCACGCAGTAAGGTCGTGATGTATTTTTCAAAGAAAGAAACGGGCCACCCTTCTAGGAAGGCAGCGTAGTCTTCATTGTGACGATAGGATTCCTGATGGCCCATGAATCAAATCATTCAGCAACTGGCGTGACTGGAGGCAGCGACCGATGCATCCTCTTGACCACAGTGCGAGCAATGCGGCAAGAGGCTATGCCGGTTTTTCCCACACTCCGAGCAAGCTTCAAAGAGTGTTGTACCACATGAGGGGCAACAATAGTCATCCTGGTTTTCCGTTCCTGCGGATTCGGTTTGAGGCGGGATGGTCTTGTGAACAGTTCGGCGAGTCCAATACAGGTACTTTCTTGGACCAGTTCGTATAGGATACTCACACACTGGACAGAGAAACCGCTCGTAGGCTTCACGATATTGGCGGATCAACCATTTTCTGGCGGGGGAAATCATCATTCCAAGGGAATAGGCCAAGAGTTTACCAACCACTCCGAGTAGTAGGATGATGAGCACGTAATTCACATACCTCGCCGGGAAATAGCGGTCGACAACCAGGTAGCACTTGAACAGGGTTGCCAACCCGAAGGCCAGAAAGAGCGGCTCATAGCGCCCCTTGGGCCGGCGCAAGATGCAGTAGGCGCTCCCCAGAAGCAAGGGGACCAGCACCATCAGCTGCAGCAGTGCCAGTCGCATGCGAAAACGGCTGACTTCACGATCATAAGATTCCCGAATCGGCTTGAGTGCTTCAGCGGCCTGAGTGTCAACTTGACGTTTTTCATCTTCAGCCAACCCCTTTTTCTCTATTTGATCCTGCAGCTGCCTGTTGAATTCCTGATAGCGAGTTTGCGTCTGCAAAAACTGGTTCAGAGCACTGGAGAGGTTGGATTGATCCTCCTGACTCATCGCAAGCTCCTTTTGGATGGCCAGACGCTGCAATGCCACCAACTGCCCAAGGGTCTCCTGCAAGTTACGTGAGCCGTCCTGCAGCACACGCTGTTCCTCCTGCTGCCGAGTGATCTGACGCGCCAGGTCCTTGAGATCCAGGTCAAGCTGTCCGGAGCGCTCCTGGAGTTCCCCCAGAGACTCATCCATTTGCTGGCTCTGGTAGGTCTGCCAGTTTGGCTGAGGCATGGACTCGATATCCCTTAGGATGAAACCTTCGAGCACGAAAGCCAAGAGACCGAAAGCACCAGTTAGGAACCAGATGAATACACGGCTGATCCACGGGCCTCGAGGAGCAGGTCCAGCAGGTTTTTTTGAGGTCTTGGCCGAAACTTCCATGAAATAAAACCTGACCCAATTCCCAACAAAGGTCCAGCATCGGTTTGCAAGTCCATTGAGTTCAGGGAGCGAGTAAGTAAGCAATGAGATCTGCGACATCCTGAGGAGAACGCCCATCCAGAAGACCTTCAGGCATGATGGAAAATTCAGACCATTGCCGCTCAAGGATATCCTTTTTAGCAATGACCTGCTCTTGCCCAAGCAGATCAAGCAACCAAACATGGGAGTCGGACTCCTTGATCAACCGCCCGCTTTGCCCCTCACCATCAAGGGTTTCAAGGACCAGCAAACGGTAGCTTGGATCCACCCAATCAGAGGGGTTGAGCAAGTGAAACAGTATCTGGTCTCGGCTGTATTTGAGATGAAGTCCGTCCAGAGGCGGTCCCAGCAACTGGCCCTTGCCTTGCTTTTGATGACATCGACTGCATTGCAAGGATGCATCATCATGAAACAAAAGCTTTCCGCGATCTGCCTCACCCTGCAGCGTGCCTATGGCATCGGCATCCAGTCCATCAATCAAGCCATCAGAGGACTCGAAAAAACGGATCAGGATATCCCTTGAAAGCGGATCTTTGAGGGTTTGAAAGCGTTGTTCAATCCTGGCCCTCAACTCAGCACTCAGGGCTTTCTGATCCAAGGCTCTGGACAGGGCTAATAGCCCGGGAAGGGTTTGCATCATCCTGTCGAGCTGCGCTTCCTGCTCTGGCTCTTGCATGGCATTCTCAAGCCCCTCAAGCGCTTTCAGCGCCTCCAAAGTCAGATTGGGCTGACCCACACTAGGTTTCATGGCCATGATCCAATCAAACACATTCGCAAGCGCTTGAGCATCCACACGCCTTGGCCCGATCAAAGGCATATGACCAGCCCCAGACTTAGCCATTCTCAAGTAAAGCATGGAGCGAAAGGGATCACCTGGGGCGATCACCCTTGCATCCTGCACCCCAAAATCCCCGCGCATGGGTGGGTGATCCAATAACCCAGCCTGATTCAGGGGCTTGTCCAGATAAAGCATGCTCTCCACCATGCCCCCTGCGTTCTCTCGGTGACAAGGTGCACAGTTGGCGTGCAGGTAGGAGCGAGCCTTATAGTTCAAGGCTTCCTGATTTTCAGCCGCCAACTCCAGAGCAGGCAGGTCCTTCTGAATGAGATCAAGGGATCGCAACACCTGGGATGACTGGGCCACTTGAGTCTGCTCTGGCCGATGCGGACTCAGTTGGAGGGGATTCCAGCCCAGAGCAAACCCATTCCAGGAATTATGACAACGCAAACAGTCGGCTCGAGCACCCACCTGCCAAGAATCAGGCCCTCCGATGGCCTCAACGCGGGCAAGAGGGCCATCCTTGTCATGAAGATGAAGGCGCCTGCCTTGTGCCGGAGCCAACTCAGCATCTTTACCTTCCGCATCCCAGATGTAGCTGTAGGCATACCACTGC
This sequence comes from Verrucomicrobiota bacterium, assembly GCA_023257935.1. Classification (GTDB taxonomy): domain Bacteria; phylum Verrucomicrobiota; class Verrucomicrobiia; order Limisphaerales; family AAA164-E04; genus UBA7971. Next base: position 5,150 of record JALRAZ010000392.1, on the reverse strand, counting down.
TGGCCGTCGAAATGAAGGATCTGGGTTTCAATGGGCTCATGGCGAGTGCGGTCGGTGTTTTGCCAAGATAAAGTCTTTGCCAGCACACTCCCACTTGGAAAAGCCGGGGAATGACCGTTGAGTTCAACGGGGACCATCTCTGGTATGGCTACCCAGCGCGAGGCCTTGGCTCCATTTTCCCATGGCTCCATGCTGACCTGATAGGCCGCAACTCCGCTGGCTGGAATCTGCTGGGATGTATCAGAAAAGACCCCTGTCTGACTCAAAAGCCTGGGGAACTGCCCTATTGTGTCCGGCTCTGAAATGGGCCGAATCTGATAGAGGCCCCCACCGTAATCCAAGACCAGGAGTTCTCCTTCAGGGTCCTCGGCAAAAGCGATGATCTGCAGCGAGCTATCAAGCAGTTCCTCAGTAACCGCGGGCTTATCACCATGGTGACTCAAGGCCCAAATCTTGCCTGTTTGCCAGTCACCGTAAATGTAGGCACCTTGCAAGGCTGGCATGGATGATCCTTGATAATGCAGGCCGCCAGTGATGGAGGCTGCCTCAGAATGCGGGTGCTCAACCACCGGTTTGACCAAATCTCCTGGCCCCTGCTTTCCGATTGTTTGAATCCGATGACTTCCCTCAAACAAGGACCAACCATGGTTCCCTCCTGGCTTAACCCGAACCACCAATTCCCATAATTCCCAGCCTACATCCCCTAACCAGAGATCACCTGTGCCGGGCTCAAAGCTCATCTTGAATGGATTACGAAACCCAAAGGCCCATATCTCAGGCCGGGCCTCGGGGAGTCCGACAAAAGGGTTGTCCGTTGGGATGGCGTAGGCCAGCTCAGAGGTTCTATGATCCACATCTATGCGCAGAACCGAAGCAAGCAAATCCGAAAGATCCTGCCCAGTGGCTAAACTGTCGGGGGGAACGGGACCGCTACCATCACCCGTACTGATGTAGAGCATCCCATCTGGACCAAACCGAAGACACCCTCCGTTGTGCCCTCCCCCTTTCCAAGTCAGTAGGATTTCCTCGCTTTCGGGCAACAGACGAGGAGGCCCCGAAACATCGACCTGAAATCTGGAGACCCGCGTTCCATCCTCAGCGCCGCCGCCCATGACATAGCATAAAAACACTTGGTGATTGCGAGCAAAGTCAGGATGAAAAGCCAAACCATAAGCCTCGGCCACGCCCTTGATGGCCCGCTTGAGATCGATCACCAAATGAAGGGGCGGATTATCTAGATGCCCCTGAAAGGCGTGAACCCTACCTCTCAGTTCCATCAACCACATCCAGCTACCCGACCCTGGCATCGCAGCCGACTCAACCGGATTGTCGAATTTCAGCTCAGGAAAACGCCGCTGCAAGGCGTAGCCAGGGGTAGCATCGGGTCTCCCATGCATGCCAGAAGTAGCCCAGCGAAGGGACTGGGCTTGGGCTGCCTCAACCCATGATGCGGCCAGCAAGCTCATCAGCAGGCAAATACCTATCCGATGGGTAGGAAAACAAGGCGTCACAGGTTGGGAGAACACGAAGTAGATTTTAACCGTCAAACCGTTTGTTGGCAATGAGATTGGGGGGACCTTTGCAAGGAATGCAGGATTGAGTTCAGACAAGCAACTTGTTAATTTAGAACCATAAACAAATTCCTGAATGCTCTCTCAGCTCAACACATTTGACCTCTGGCTCAGCCTTTCCCTGCTTCAAATAGGCCGTTATGCGTTCATGGCACTGATCGCCTGGTTACTGGCCTACCGCCTTTTTCGGTCGCGATGGTTTCACCGAAAAATCATTCAAGCTTGGCCAGGCTGGAGAGATATCAGCCGAGAAATGCGCTACAGCCTCTCCAGTGCGATCATTTTCGGTTGCGTCGGAACGCTGACCCTCAAGGCCGCAAAATTAGGCTGGACTCAGATGTATTTTGATTTTGATACCCATGGCCCCTGGTGGTTTGCTCTGAGCATTCTACTCACCATTTTGCTGCATGATGCCTACTTTTACTGGACACACCGATGGATGCACCAACCGAAGGTTTTCCGGTGGATGCACCGGGTTCATCATCAATCCCACAATCCCACTCCTTGGGCCTCCTTTGCCTTCAGCCCATGGGAGGCATTGGTCCAGGCAGGCATTTTCCCATTGACGGCCCTGCTCTTTCCCATTCATCCGGTCGCTTTTGGAGCATTCATGAGCTGGCAATTGCTGAACAATATCCTGGGTCATACTGGCTTTGAGATTTACCCAGCCTGGCTGATTCGCAGCCCCTTCGGTTTGATCTTCAACACGCCCACCAACCACGTCATGCACCACGAGAAACCCAACGGTAATTATGGCATTTATTTCAATTGGTGGGATCGCTTGATGGGCACCAACCACGTCGACTACGAGGATCGACTCGCTGAATTGACTCGCCCCGTTGGCAAGACCGTTCGCTGATCTTTGTGATGGGTCCAACACCGATCGGATCGGGTCAAGGAGTCAGGGCTGCAGAGAACCCCTCCAGCGAAGGAGCGGCTTCCAACAAGGGGCGATAATAATGAAGGGGTTCGCCCAGAAAGACATCCAGGCAGTCTTCACAGCATAACCTTACCAGCAGTCCCTCGTGATCGTAATCCAGCCCACCACCCAGAGCATCCAGATCTCGACCATCCACCAGACATACCTTGAGCGGGTAATGATCTAGCTGGGTTCTCAGGGACTCATCATAGGCATGATTAATGGGAGGGATCACCCTTTCGACGGGTTCACGATCCCCCCTCCAACCTCCTCGGCTCATCCCTTGCCGGAAACGACCTCTCTCCTCCATTTGTTGACGAACCAGAAGCAGCGCAACGATGAGCATGGCCGTCCCATAAAGCAGGATCCTGCCGACTATTGCCCAAATCCAGCCTAAGATGGGTTTCCAGGTCATTTCAGACCTCCTTGACCGTGCCCCAATGAACATCCAGCCGTTTGGTTAGAAACAAACGTACTGCCCGCACCAGCGCCTTGGTTTCCTTCTTTTGGCCTGTCTTGACCACGTCGGCCAAAGACATCTTAGGGGTGATAGGAAAGGATTCCTGAGCGATGATAGGGCCTTCGTCCAGATGCATGTTGACGAAATGAGCGGTCACACCAGCAATCTTGACCCCATGTTCATAGGCCTGCCGATAGGCGTTCGGTCCGGGAAAACTTGGAAGTAATGAGGGGTGGATATTGATGATACGGTGCTTGAAGTGCCAGACAAAGCTGGGTGAAAGGATTTTCATGAATCGAGCCAGCACGATAAAGTCCACCTGGTGTTGCTTGAGTAGCTGCAAGGTCTGCTCTTCGGCCTCTTTCCTGCGATGCCACTCAATGTGCTTGAAGGGGACCCCGTGACTGCGAGCTACTTTCTGGAGGGATCGGTGGTTGGAGAGCATGATCACGGGGTCTGCCTTGAGGGTTCCGGCCGCCACCGCTTCCAGCAGTCCCTCGGGGGCATGAGGCTCAAGGGAAGCAAAAACGGCCATGCGCTGACGGCCGTGGGAAGGGTTGAAGTTAACCTCGATCTCCATCCCAAGGGTTTTAGCCAAAGCAGTAAGACGTGTCTGTATGGACCGTGGATTCCACTTGGCGGCAGGCCAAGAGGCCTGGAGGGTCATGCTGAATTGACCTCGGGTCACCTGTTCCTCAAGGGCCATGATGTTGGCTCCTTGCTCAAAAAGACAATGTGTGACCCGCGCGACGACGCCGGTCTTGTCACGACCAATTACCGTTACCGTACCCACTCGCATCGAAGACATGATGCCAATATTGAGCCCTCAGACAGCGTTGAAGGCAAGCCCTATGACCTCCAGCAGGGCTTTCCTCTGTCAATTCTTTTGACCCTCGTCGCAACTTTTCGTAACTTGCGGCGTTTGTAGGGTCATAAAGAAACTTCATGGCGGCGGCATTCCTATCCATAAAAGATATCCTTCAGGGAGCTAACCTTGCCTCAGGGGACGAATTCGAGACCTGGATCCAGCAGTGGAAAACAGCTGTCGAAGGAGGTGCGCAGGAATCCATGCTGGCATTTTTTTCCCGTGAAAAGGGTCTCTCGGAGGAACAATTTCTCAAGCAACTTGCTGAGGCTCTTGGGTGGCCCTTCATTGATCTGCAAGCACTGAGTATTGGACCGGAAATCCGCTCCCGCATCTCCACAAAGGTCGCCTTTCAGTATGGTATCATGCCTGCACTGGAGGAAGAGAGCGTGCTGAGGGTGGCCGTGAGTGATCCTTTTGCAGCAGGCATGCAGAGCGCTGTCCAGTATGAGGCATCAGGTCCTGTGGATTTTGGCCTGGCCACTGCCTCAGAGATCGACAAGGCCTTGAAGAAATATTATGGCGTGGGCGCTGAGACGCTGGATGAGCTGGAGGAAGATGAACCCATCGAGCTGATCGTCAGCGAAGATAAAGAGATCACAGAAGGCGATCAGGAAGCCAGCGTGATCAAGTTCATGAACCAGATTATCTGGGAAGCTTTTCAAGACAGAGCCACGGACATTCACTTCGAGCCTGCGGAGGACGAACTTCGTATCCGCTACCGCGTCGACGGAATCCTGCACCAAGCCCCCATGCCACCGCAGCTCAAGCGATTTCAATCTGCTTTGATCTCGCGTGTGAAAGTCATGAGTGGCATGGATATCGCTGAAAAACGCCTTCCCCAAGATGGACGCATCAACGTGCGCATCAAAGGGGAAGAAATTGACATCCGAGTATCCACAGTCCCGACAGTTTACGGAGAAAGCGTTTCCCTCCGCCTGCTGACACGAGGAAAAATCTTTCTCAGCCTAGACAAGCTGGGCTTTGATCCAGCTCATGAGGCAGCTTTGCGTGAGCTGATTGTCAAGCCGCATGGCATCATTTTGGTGACTGGCCCAACCGGATCGGGAAAATCCACATCTCTGTATGCTTTTCTGAGCACGATCAACTCGGTCACCAAGCGTATCATCACGATCGAAGATCCGGTGGAATACGAACTCAAAGGCATCAATCAGATTCCAGTCAAATCCGACATTGGGCTGACCTTTGCCATGGGTTTAAGGCACATTCTTCGCCAAGATCCAAACGTCGTCATGGTCGGTGAGATCCGAGATCTGGAAACAGCAGAAATTGCTATTCGGGCCGCATTGACTGGGCATTTGGTGTTCAGCACCT
>JALRAZ010000360.1 GCA_023257935.1 Verrucomicrobiota bacterium | reverse complement strand
TGACCACAAGAAGCTCGATGAGCGTGAACCCCTTGGTTGAATGCATGCAAGGTTTGCGTGAGGCTAGATTCACCATACAGTTAATTTTCTAGCTCGTTTTGCCATTGAAAGCCAGTGAAAACTGACTTTAACGATACCGATAATCACTTAGGGTCGCGCTTTTGTCCCCGTATCCTGTCCAGCGAGTCCTGCATGGATGTGACGATTCCTGGGTAGTCTTCTTTGAGATCCCGCGATTCGCCTAAATCATCACCCAAATAAAACAACCAGCCGTCGGGATGATTGCCCAATTCGATTTGGGTCTGTCGATTGAAAGCCTGGGCACGCGAGGGCTCGATCCATTTCCATTGACCTCGCCTGAGGCTTAAGGATCGTGCTTGGAGGACCAGCTCTTTTCTTCCTATTGGGTCTTTACCCAATAGCGCCATCATCATGTTCTGACCATCCGGTGAAGACTCATCATCAAGTCGCTGCCCCAGAAGATCAGCAAAACTCGCAATCAAGTCCACTTGAGAAACCAAGGCTGCACTCCTGCCATGGGCGATACCTGCGGGCCAGTGCATGATCCAAGGAACCCTGGTGCCAGCTTCAAAAGCACTGTATTTGCCACCCCTAAAAGGGCCCGATGGGTGATGCTCACCCAGTTGCTCTACGGCTTGATCTTTGTAGCCGTCGTCAATGACTGGGCCGTTATCGCTGGTGAAAAGCACCAAGGTATTCTCAGCGAGACCTTTCTCTCCCAACTTATCCATGATTTGTCCGACGCACCAATCGGTTTGTGCGATGGCGTCTCCCCTGGGTCCCATGGCGGTCTGTCCCCGAAAACGAGGATGGGGCACACGCGGCACATGGATATCGTGTAGGGAAAAAAATAGGAAGAAAGGCTTCTTACTTTGGCGTTCAATAAATTCTAGGGCCTTATCGGTGATATCATCGGCCATATTCTCATCGTTCCACCGCGCGGCAGTCCCACCGCTCATATAACCGATGCGACTGATACCATTGATGATGGTTCGATCATGACCGTGACTCGGATGCATGGTCAGTAAATCTGGGCGTTCTGCGCCAATAGGTTCGGATCCAACACGTTCTTTGAAGCTGACTTGGATAGGGTCTTCAGGATCAAGTCCGACAACGCGGTGATTTTCCACATAGACACAAGGCACTCGATCCCCCGTAGCAGGGATGAGGAAAGCGTAATCGAAACCAAGCTCCAGAGGGCCGGGCTGAATGACGCCGTTCCAGTCTGCACCACCTGCTGGCCCGAGTCCCAAGTGCCACTTACCCACAACGCCTGTGGTGTAATGTGCCTGCTTGAAAAGGTCAGCAAGAGTGAAGGTATCAGGTGGAATGATCAGGGGTGCATCGCCTCTGGCAATACCCGTGTCCTGCCTCCTCCAAGCATATTGTCCGGTCAACATGGCAAAGCGCGAAGGGGTGCAGGTTGCTGCGGCTGCATGGCCATCAGTGAACATCAATCCACCCTTTGCTAAGGCATCGATTCTGGGGGTCTTGAGGGCGCTTGCCCCATAACAGCTCAGGTCTCCATATCCCAGATCATCGGCATAAATGATCACGACATTTGGATGGTCAGCCACCTTGTCTCCGAGCGTGGCTGCATGAGAGAGCAGCAGCACCCATGCCCACAGGAAAGTGGCTGAAAAATGGGGGCTGTGGTATCGAATCATGGAACTTAACAGGGGAACACGCATGATTCTTTTTTCTATCACCAGGCAATTTTCCTCAAGGCTAATATGCCGAGTAGGGTAGGCATTGAGCCTCTGGGGTATCAGCTCCGAAACGTTGGTGGGTTGCGCTCATGGTAAATACCGTTATGCTGGCTTCAGAATTTAGCGTTTATATCATTTAGACATGGAAGCTTTGACCCAAGAAACGACCCTTGACGGGATGACATTCCCACCTTTCAGCCTGGAGAGGCTGCTCCGTACAGTTTTTGGCCCCAATGGGGGTGAGAAAGTTGCCATCCTCATTGATTTGGAGGAGCCAACGCTCATGAAAGATCACGCCTACTTGAAAAACCCTTCACTCACCGTTCAGCGTAAGGCACACGATGTATTCTATCTCGGACTGCGCGAAGGTGTTGCCAGCGCTCTTGGCCTAGAGGGTGGAGAAATGTATGCCTACCGTCGTACAGGTGGTAGCAACTTAGATCTTCCGGAGGAAATTTTCGATGATCAGGGAAATCAACTCTCTTTTAGAGAGGCCATCTACAAGGTTTATGACATCATCCTATGTATCTCGACTGATTCGGCGACGGCGCCTCTTACCGCTTTTGCTAAAGAATACGGTTTCCGCGGTGCCACCCTACATGGGCTCAATGATGTGATCCTTCAAAGCGGGTTGTCTGTGGACTACAACCAGGTTAGCAAGGAAGCTGAAAAGCTTCGCAGTGCGTTGACTCGAGCTGATTCCTTTGAGATCGACTTCAAGCTTGATTCCCAGATCTTATCCCTGACCATTTTCTGTGATGGGCAGGAAGCTCAGAAAAGCCATGGATTGTGTCTTGGCAGTGAACCAGACGTAGCCAATTTGCCAGCAGGAGAGGTCTACTTTGTACCTAAAGGTGCTGAGGGGTGTTTCCCCATGCAATACAAGGACGGTACTTTGGGAAAAATGGAAGTCTCTGAAGGTCGGATTAAACGTGCCACCCTTATCAAAGGGGATCAGTCCACCATCGATGCGCATAACGAAAAGCTTGCGAGCGACCCTGTCACAGGTGTCTTGGGTGAGCTTGGATTTGGAACTCAAACCCTGCCAGTCTCAGGCAAAGATATCCAAGACGAAAAAATCCTCGGAACTATGCACGTTGCTACCGGGCGCAGTGATCATCTAGGTGGTAACCTAACTCCTGACAAATTCGCCAGGCCAGTGAATGCCACCCACGATGACATTTTGTTCTCACCATCCAAGACTCCGGAAATCCTCGTCAGTCAAGTGAGGATGGTGCGCGATGGAAGCACTATTCCAGTGCTCGAATCTTTCGGGGTGACTGACTACCTGAGTCAAGCAATGGCCAAAGATTCCTAGCCAAACACCTAGCTTACGAGATCGCGGAGGATTGATCCGTGTACGTCTGTCAGCCGCATGTTCCGGCCGCCGTAGAGATAGGTCTGAGCCTCGTGGTCAATGCCAAGTTGATGCAGGATGGTTGCCCACAGATCGTAAATGTCACATGGGCGCTCGATAGCGTGGTAGCCCAGTTCATCGGTGGCTCCGTAAGTCACCCCACCTTTGAAGCCCCCTCCAGCGACCCATAGGCTGAATCCGAAAGGATTGTGGTCTCGACCATTGCTTCCTTGGGAGAAAGGGGTTCTTCCAAATTCTCCGGCGAACACCACAATAGTTTGTTCAAGCAATCCTCGTTGCTTGAGATCCACCAACAGGGCGGCAATAGGTTGGTCAACCTGATGGGCCATGGCACCGTGTCCTTTTTCCAGATCCCCGTGCTGGTCCCATGGATTGGCAGCCCCACCTGCTCCGATATTCTCGCTCAGGCAGCTCAGCTCGACAAATCGGACACCGCGCTCGACCAAGCGTCTGGCCATGAGGCACTGGTGGGCATAAGCCGCCTTCTGGGGGTGAGGGTCGTCGATTCCATACAATTTTCTTGTCGCGGGACTTTCTTCATGCAGATCGGTCAGCTCAGGAACAGCCTGTTGCATGCGGAAAGCCGTTTCATAATTTTTGATAGCAGCTTCCACTGAAGCAGGCTTGCCAGATAAATTGAGGAAATCCCTATCCAGTCGGTTGATCAATCGAAGCCTGGATTGCTGTAAATCTGTTTCCTCGGCTGGTTGGATGTTGGCGACTGCCTCGGTCGCATTGACCTTCAGGATTGAGGCCTGGTGATGAGCAGGCAGGAATCCATTGCTGAACAGGCCAACCCCTCCGTGAGGAGGGACCGCGCCGCCACTCTGCAGCACGACATATCCCGGCATATTGCGATTGGCACTTCCCAGCCCATAGTTGATCCATGCTCCAGCACTGGGGTGGCCCATAAAGGGGAAACCAGTGTGAAAAGCAAAATTACCCTGCGCATGTTCGTTGAAGCGTGTCGTCATGGAGCGGATGACCGTTAGGTCATCGGCACACCACTGCTGCATCTTCGGGAACATGGAGCTGATCGCTAAACCGCTCTGGCCGCAAGACTTGAAGGTGAAAGGGCTGGGAAAGATATTGCCATTGTTGTTGAACTGCGTGCGCTCGACGGTCACTGGCATGGGTTTGCCAGCTAGTTTTTGGAGTTTTGGCTTGGGGTCGAAGCTGTCAATATGTGAAAACCCGCCCGACATGTAGCATAGGATGACCTGCTTGGCCCGTGCCTGGTGGTGTTTGCCTCCACCTTGTCTTGTGCCAGTCATTGCCTCCAGTGCATGAATACCTTCCAATGCCATCAGGCCGAACCCGGACGCGCATCGGCTCAGCATCGAACGCCTTGAGAACTCTGAGTGATTAGCGAACATAGATAAATTCCTTGAGGTTGAACAGGCTGTGAGCAAGGTCGGCCCAGGAGTTAGATAAGCCAGGTTTGTCAGAGGAACGTTTCAAAGCTTCCTTAGCGGCGAGCACACGATGACTGAGGTCGTTTCGTTGCTGTTTTTCTTCCAGAGTCAATGTTTTGATCCACTGGTCTTGAGGAATCCAGGACCCTGCCTGCTCAAAGGATTGAAGGATTTCTTTGTCACTAAGTGCCTGGAGATACAGTCTACATTGACCGATCCGACCTCGGAACAAGCGGTTGCCAATTGGCTGGCCATGACGGTTACCAATCAGGACCTGGGATTGGTCGGCGGCAAAGGCAAAAGGCCCCGTGCTTTGATAGGCAAGCCCATAAGGCTTACCGTTTCGGTAGGCTCGAATCATACCATCCTCCTCATAAACCACAGCCAGGTGAATCCACTCAAGTCCGCTTGTGGTTTCTATGGGTCCCTTCAGAGACTGGGTTCTGGCGAAAACATCGCTGCCAGCCAGCCATCGACCCTGTTCCTGTTCCGCAAACACGATGGCATCGAATACCTGCCCATCAAGATCCTGCAGTGAAATAACCCCTCCGCCACGCTGTGTGAGATCATCTATCTGGAGCCAGGTCTCTAAGGTTTTGGGTCCCACTTCATGGCCGATGGGGCTGGAGCTTAGGTAGCTTTTCTCGCCACTCAGAACCAGAGCACCATCCTCAAGTCTGGCCTCACCGTGGAGGGTGAGTTCAAGGTTGCCCATCTGATCGTCAAGCCCTTGGGAAAAATCCCAAGCGGCTAGCGGCTCTGGTCCGGTATTGATCCTGGTCCTCTCGCTTCTCTGGCGCTGATTCATGACCCGGGATCGAGCCATTCCATTAATCGCATCCAATGCTTGTTGGGAAGTGTCCATTTGCCTTGTCAACTCGGCGACCCTTGCCAGGCGTTGGTTCTTCTGCTCCTCCATGCTGCTGACATAAGCCTCACATAAGGCAAGTTCACCCAAGCTGGGTGCTCGGTTGAATATCCTTTCAAACATGGCCACAATACGCTCCCGCTTGCCAGCATGAGACTTGATGACCTGATCAGCCCATGCCTCTGCGCAATCCACGATGAACCGATCGTTGAGCAGCTTGAGCGATTGTCCTGGTACGTTGGTGCTGTCCCGGCTACCAACCGTGCTCAGGGGGGTGGGGGCATCAAAGAGAGCCAAGAATGGGTCAAGATCATTGCGCTTGATACGTTGAAAAACGCTACGCCGCTGGTTGATGCCGCTGACTGGTGGGCCTTCCATGGGGTCAAGCTCTAGTTTCGAAGAAACCCAGAGCAACTGATCCCTGATTGCTTCAGCATCAAGGCGAAGGGTATCAAAATGGGACCATAAATGATTTTCGGGGTCTTTATGGCCAGCTTCTTCACTCGCAAGACTACTCCGCTTCCATGCATTGGAAGTGACCAGTAAGCGGATGGTTTGCTTGAGTGACCATCCTGATGTTGAAAATTGTATGGCCAGGAAATCTAGCAACTCTGGATGACTGGGTTGAGATCCCAATTTTCCGAAGTTATCAGGTGTGTCCACAAGTCCCTTGCCAAAGAGATGATGCCATAGTCGGTTGACAATCACGCGGCGAGTCAGGGGATTGTCTTGGCGAATCAAATCCCTAGCCAATTGGAGCCTGCCGCTATCCTCACACTCGTAGGGTGTGTCATCCACCAAGGATAGAAAACCTCGAGGGACTGCATCCAGCGGCCTTTTGGCATCACCTCGCTCTAGCAGTGGTTGATCGAAGCCCTTGGTTTCAATTTTGCCAGGAACGCGCAGTGGCATAGCCAATTGCAGCTCTTTGTGGCGCCAGGCTTCGAGGAGCTTACTCATTTCAGATTCTGAGGGTGCCTGGTTGGGGAGCAAACCCGCATCGAGCCATGCCTGAAGCCATTGTGCTTGGCCCTCCTCGAGCCTTCCCTTAGACCAGCTTTCAATACAAGCCAGGAGGGATGTGGCATAGGCCTCGAGCAAAGTATTGATGTCCCCGGAAGAGGCTTGGTCATAGGCCTGCTTGAGCGGGAGGTATGCTTCCTCCAGTAGGGTGTTCTCAGGTTCAACC
>JALRAZ010000293.1 GCA_023257935.1 Verrucomicrobiota bacterium | reverse complement strand
GATCATTGCCGTTACCGCAACCATGGCAGCGATTGGAGCCGCCGGTATTCCCGAGGCGGGTCTGGTGACCATGGCCATTGTCCTGGGTGCCGTGGGGTTGCCAGTCGAATACATGGCCATCATCCTACCGGTGGATTGGTTCCTGGATCGTTTCCGTACGATGATCAATGGCTTCGGGGATTCGGTCGGAGCAGCCATCGTGGACGAGGTTTTCAAGATACAAACCCATCCATCGTGATGACTCAGGCAATCAGTGCTATGGATGCCAGGGAAAAATGGATGCCAGGGAAACCTGGTGATGAATCCGTCACGTGAACCGACAGGGAGGACAAGATCATGAATTTACAATCCAAATTCAAGTGGCTCATGGCAGCTGTTTTGATCATCTCCATAAGTCTTTTCTACGCAACCCGCGATTCGGTTCCCAATAGCCTTGTCCTCTACACTGGCCAGCCGGGTGGGTTTTATCACCAGGTTGGATCCCATATGACTGAGGCATGGGAAGAGGCCACCCAACGAAAGCTTGATGTGCAGAGCAGCTCGGGTAGCCGAGAAAATTTTCAAGCCCTTCGCTCTGCGAAGGCCGATCTGGCCCTTATTCAGGGAGGTGTGGAAGATCTTTCCGAATTAAGCATTATCGCTCCTTTATCGCATGACTTGGTTCATGTCATCGTCCGAAAAGATGCCTCAATCGATCGCATTCAGGATCTCAAGGGGCACACTATCGCAGTAGGTATGCCCAATTCGGGAATGGCCTTTAGCGCTGAAAAGCTCCTCCAATTTTATGGATTGAATGAACAAAACACTCAATGGACTCACCGTTACTTCACCCAGATGAAAGAGGACGCGAGCATTGATGCAGCGGTGGTCACGGCTGGTATTCTCAATGCGGATTTAAGCCTTTTGCTGGGTAGTGGAGACTATCGGATCCTCCCTATGGAATACGCACCCGCTTTTTGCGAAAAGAACGCTTACTTTTTCCCTGCCTTGATTCACAAAGGCCTCTATCGCCTCGGGGATGATTTTCTTCAGGAGGACATTCCCACCGTGGCAACGACGGCCCTTCTGGTAGCGACTAAAGGCATTAGCCCAAAAGTGATCGATCAACTTCTGATCACTTTGTTCGAGGAGAGCGGGGGTTTGGATTCACCGGTCATGCTGAACACTGAGGAGGTGCGTGAACAGCAAGACTTGAAATTGCATCCAAGAGCCATGCAATATTTTCATCCTGCTGATCAAATCGGTTACATGGCCAACGTCATGGAATCCCTGGCCGCATTGAAAGAACTCGCGGTCGCCTTCGTAGCTGGCCTTTACTTGTTGTGGGATCGTTGGCGCCGGCAGCAGCAAAAGGCATTGGCCAGACAGCTATCGAAAGAAAAGGACAAGCTGGACGTTCTTTTGGCCCAGACGGTGGATATTGAACGACAATATGCCTCAGCTGAGGCCATGAGTGATCTTCAGGGCATGCTACGTCAAGTCATGCAGATTAAAATCCAAGCCCTGGAGGAATTGACCCACGAATCGCTTCGTGGAGATCGAGTGTTCCTGATTTTCATGACCCAGTGCAGCAATTTGATTGACAGCATTCAGTCAAAAATGAACCGCATCAGTTCGGATGCCCGTAACAACCTCAACGACCCACACTGAAAGGAGAGACCTTATGCAATACCCGATCAAACTGAACTTCAAAAAAATCGCCCTGGCTCGGCAAGCCCAGCTTTCCGACGCACACGGTCAACCCATAGCCTACGTGCGCCAGAAACTACTCAAGTTCAAGGAAGAGTTGGAGGTGTTTCGGGACAAAAGTCGCAACGAAAAGTTATGTACCATTAAAGCCGATCGGGTGATTGATTTCCGAGCAGCCTATCAATTCGTCAGTGAAGCCGATCAGGTTTTCGGATCCATCAAACGGGAGGGTTTAAGGTCTCTTTGGAAAGCCACCTACCACCTTCAAACGGCCGATGGTGCGCCCTTTGCGACCCTTCGTGAGGAGAAGCCTCTGGCCAAGGTCTTTGATTCGTTCTTTGGTGACATTCCTCTGGTGGGGCTCTTCTGCAATTACGTCTTTAATCCCTCCTACTTGCTGACGACCTCCGAAGGGGAGCCGCTTTTTCGGGTCAAAAAATCTCCCAGCCTTTTTGGTACCGTGTTTCACATCGACAAACTTTGCGACAGCCACCAAGACAAGGATATCCTCTGCCTCATGGGGATCCTGATGATGGTCTTTCTGGAAAAATCCCGCGGCTAGTCTGGTTTAATCCAGGAGATCCAGGGTTCTAATAGTTCATCAGAGGCCCCTCTTTCGTTCACGAAGGAGGGGCCATTGTTATCTCCTGTATAAGCAATCTTTCGACACCTTTCCCCAGTTATGTCTTTCTTCCAGACAAGCGTCATTTGGGCGTGATTAACACCAAGTCCCTGGCTATCATGGGGACATCATCATGCTGTAAAATCATGAAAACCTTCTTCAATTGTTTGAACGCCCCATACCCTCGTCGGATTTGTTTTGCCATCCTACTGTTGGCTTTTTCCCTTACTCCGTCACAGGCGACTGCGGAGGAGGGTTTGGCGTCTTCGGGTGCCCCTTCCAGTGGCCATTTTCTCTATGTGGCCACGCCCGGTATTCGTGACTACCTGGGCTATGGAGGGCATGGATTGCTAGTGTTTGACATCGATGATCAGCACCGCTTCGTGCGGCGCATTCCCACGCAGGGTTTTCACAAGGATGGACGCCCTGCCAACGTCAAGGGGATTGCTGTCAGCGCACAGCTCAACAGCATTTTCATTTCCACCCTCTACTCCCTTCAACGAATCGATTTGGCCTCCGACCAACTCCTGTGGGAACGTGCCTATGAAGGAGGCTGTGACCGCATGTCCATTTCCCCGGATGGCAAGACCATGTATCTCCCGTCCCTAGAAAAGGATTTCTGGAATGTGGTGGCCTGTGAAGATGGGGACATCATCACCACCATCAAAGTGCATTCGCGGGCACACAACACCATCTACGGCCCATCGGGTAAGCGAGCTTATATGGCCGATATCGGATCGCCATGGCTACACGTAGCCGATACTTCGCGGAAGCCGACAAATACAAGGCTGAGAAGAATTTCTTCAAACTGTCGCTCGCCTATCTTTTCCTGCATTTCGGCGCGATCCTGATCGACGC
>JALRAZ010000027.1 GCA_023257935.1 Verrucomicrobiota bacterium | reverse complement strand
AGCTGTCGACTGTTGACCCCGACGGTGTCTTCACGCCCCATTTTAAAAAAACAATTGAGCTCGGCATCCGACAATTGGGCGATTGCCTGAACAACCGATTCCACAATGGCTCGATGCACTCGCGCGGTGAAAACGGGATCTGCCTGATAATCATGCAGTCGCAAAGTACTGGGCGCATGATGCGTGTGGGTCGCGTGAATAAGAATATGTTCGAAAGGAATACCACTACGATGCTCAATATCGCGTGTTACCTCATCCAGGATTTCCCGCGATAACATGAGTATATCGACTGCAATCAAAGCCAGTCGTACCCCCGATTTCTCCAACACCATCGCCACGGCTCTGAGTTCACCTTCCTGCCCCTGAGCCTTGCCAGGATGAATACCCCCAGCGATCGGCATACCATCATCCGCATCCAGCCCAACAGAGGCTACCCCAACGCGCACACCGGCTGTGGAGCCCCCATGAACCTGACACCCAACCCACAAGCTGAGAAAACAGGTGAGCATGGATTTGTAATGGGCGTGGACATTCATATGGGGCAGATGCAACATGTGTGGGGAGAAAGGATGGTCAACGGTTTCATGATATTTTGCAAGCCCGAGGAAACCTGCCAGGACATCCCAAGCCCAAACCCAGCAGGCCATGCATCCTGAACTGACTCAGACCGGGGAAACCTCAACCAACGATGACAGGGCGATCCTTGGACTGGGGACCGTGGTGGTGGACCACCAGGTTCAGGTCTCCAAGCTACCCGAGGCAGACACCAAGACCACCATTCTAGCGAGTCACCACCAAGTCGGCGGCCCCGTGGTAACCGCCCTGGCGCTGTTGGCTAAGTGGGGTTATCGCCCCAGCTTCATTGGCTGCTGGGGAACCGACGACCTCGGCGAACGGATCGAGAGAGATTTAATTGCTTGCCACATTGAAAGCGGCATGGCTTCGGTCCATCCTTCCCACGCCACTGGTTTTGCCCACGTGTGGGTAGAAGCCCATACCGGGAGGCGATCCATCGCCGCTTACCGGGGAAAAGAATGCTTATCCGAGGAAGACTTATCAGATATCTGCTGGGCGGACTGGCACCACCTTCACCTGGACGGTTGGCATGGCAAATTAGCCCGCCTTGCCGCCGAATCCATGACCCAGGCAGGGGGCACGGTGTCCATGGACCTAGGCTCACCCAAACCTGACTTAGCAAGCTTACTCAAGCACGTTCATGCGCTTCAATGCCCTGAGGGCCTGCTGGAGAATTTATATCCTGAGCAACCCAGCGACGAAGCAGCCAAAAGACTATTGGAGCTTGGACCAGAAGAAATCGTAGTCACCCAAGGCGAACGGGGTGCATGGCTCTTGAACTCAAATGAAAGCTTCCACCAAGCAGCGCATGAGGTAGCTGCCATCGATACCAATGGAGCGGGTGATGTGTTTGCCGGAGCCATGATTCATGGAAGGATCCAAGGTTGGCATCCGGTGAAGAGGCTGCAATTTGCCGCAGCATGCAGCGGGCTCAAGTGCCAACAAATGGGCAACAGAGCCTCCCTGCCCTCCCTGAGGCAAGTCGAAGCACTACTCTAAGATTGAGGACCAAGCATGGCCCTCATGCATTTTCTACGTTGGCGCCTGAATTCTCGGCCAAGCGTTGGCGTTCGGCAGTTCTGGCAAAAGGCAGGTAGATCCCCATGGCCAGGATGATGGAGATGAGCCCCCAAAGCGCAGCCCGCCAGTCACCCCCAGACACCAGAAAGTGTCCAATGACTGGAGGAGTCGTCCAAGGGACGTGAATCACCGGCTTGTTGATCCAGCCCCAGTCCATGAGCAGGAAGGTGCCGGCAGTCAAGGACATGGCGCTGATCACAAACGGAATCATGAACACGGGATTGAGCACAATGGGAAAACCAAACATGATAGGTTCGTTGATCTGAAAAACCTGGGTAGGCAGGGAGAGTCGGCTGATTTGCCGATACCCGGGTTCGCGGGAAAACATCATGACAAGTGCCAGAGCAATGGTCGCACCGGTGCCTCCAACGTTCACAAAACTCGTGATGAATCCCAGGGCGGTGATGTAGGGCAATGGCTCCCCTGCCTTGGCCGCATCCACGTTGGCCGCCAGGTAGGCGAGGAAAATGGGCCCTACCACGGCATCCAGGGTGTTATCACCGTTGATACCGATCGACCAGAAGAGCGTACAGAAAAACGTGAATGTGAGGATACCTGGCAAGGTATTGAGCCCATGCATCAACGGAGCAAAAAATGCCTGCATTGACCGGTTGATATCCACATCCAACACAAATCGAATCACCCAGAAACCAACAACCAGACTGAGCATGGGCACAAGACTGAGGAACGATTCATAAACCACCGAGGGCACGCTTCTGGGCAGTCGGATCACCAGGTTAGCATCCCGAAGCCAAGCCTGAATCCGGACGCAAACCAGAGCAATCAGGATGGCCGTGAAGAGACCTTCCGAAGCGAGGCCAGCCATATTCAATTGCAGTTCACCCCCCGCCAGCTCATCAGAAGCACCAACACGCTCCAATTGGACCATCAGGAAAACAAGGGAAGCCATGCCAGCACTGACCGAAGCCTCGAGTTTGAATCGACTGGCCAGGTCATAAGCAATCGCAAAGCAGACAAAAACAGCCAAGAGGCCAAAAGTGGCTGTCACAGGGATTTCTAGTAACGCTTTGTAGGGCGTGATCCAGGTCTGCCAGCTCTCCGAGGGAACTTCTGAAATAACCAAAAAGAGCCCACCAATGATGGTCAGGGGTACGATGGCAATCATGCCTGCGCGGATGGCAGAAAGGTAAGTATTTTCGCTAAGCTTGCGCAGCCAAGGCACCAGGTATCGATCCATCAAAGCAGTCATGACTCAAAATGTTTTCCCATATAAATGCAGCCTTCCAACGAATCCCCGACTCGCTCCAACTCACTGAAGCCAAGGCGAGTATAAAACCCCACTGCCTGGTCGTTACGCACGCTGACACCAAGATGTGCACCCGGGGATCCTGATTGGGCTAATTGCCGCATCAGCTGTTCCATCATCTGACGGCCCAAGCCCCGTCCTCTACCTCTTTCGAGCAAATCAATGTGCCTGTGGGAGGGAAATCGAT
>JALRAZ010000264.1 GCA_023257935.1 Verrucomicrobiota bacterium | reverse complement strand
CTTCGTCGAACTGGTAAGCTCCATGAAGCCTGCCGCCAACTACCTCCACGGATATGAGGCCAATGTGGTGGCTTGCAAGGCCCACGAAGCGATCCTCGGCAACAAGCGCATCGAAATTGACGATGCCCTGTTCAATTTGTCATAGAATCAAACAATACCATTGGGAAACGTTATGAAAAAGCATGCAGGCATGATTGGAAAGTGGAGCGTGGTCACCCTTCTGTGGGCGACAACCCTCATGGCACAGGCCCAGAGCGTCAGCTACAAGGGCATGTTCCGAGGCAGTTCCATGAAAGTGGATGGCACTTCCACGGTTCACGACTGGACGATTGAAAGCAAGTTGATCTCAGGCTCTCTCGAACTGACTGGGGACTTTCCCGCAGATCTTTCCGTGAGTGAGGTCCCCGCTCTGAGTGGCACCCCCAAGGCAGATGTCAAGATCTCTGCCCGTTCTCTCAAGAGCGGCAAACCCAAAATGGATCAGGTCATGCTCGGAGCCATGAAGGCTGATGACCATCCTTGGATCACCTACAGCCTCAAATCACTGACCCCATCCAAGGCAGCTCGCCAGAGCGGGGATGCCTTGGCTTACGATTCATTGGGAGAACTAAGCGTCTCAGGGGTGAAGAAGGAAATCAAAATGCCCGTCACCTTCACACCCACTGACAAGGGTTTGAAAATTAGTGGCAAGGTGCAGATCAAGATGACTGATTATGGGATCGACCCCCCGGCCCCCAAGATCGCGTTGGGATTGATCACAGTGGGCGATGAATTGGATCTGACCTTCGAATGGCACACTCAGAAAAACTAAGGCCAAAGTCCTGAGCCTTCAACCACTCTCAAAGCCCCCTTCATTGGGGGCTTTTTTTGCGCCCTCAGCAAACTTTGAGGTAGCCTATCTGGGGAGTTTGCGATCGTAGAACTGCACTCCAGCAGGAGGCCTGATCGGCAGCACCAGCCCACCACTGGCCTGCAGCTCACTGAAAAGCTGCTCACGCATGGAGGCAATCTGATCCTTGTAGGCAGGGATGCGGATGAGGTTGACCTGTTCGTGAGGATCGGTTGCCAGATCATAGAAACCATTTCGATCCCAAAGCCCGTGGTAATAGATGTATTTGTAACGATCGCCTCGAATGGCCAGGGTCGTGGGCGTCGCAGGGAAGTTCCATTCCCAGTGATACTCATAAAGGATATGATCTCTCCATGAGACAGATTCTCCCCGCAGTAGGGGCAGCAAAGATCTCCCATCCAGTTGCAATGCCTCCGTGAGCTCGATCCCGGCCGCTTCAAGAAAAGTCGGTGCCAAATCCATATTCAAAACCATGGCATCGGAGCGGCTGCCGGGTTCAATCCATCCCGGGGCCATCGCCAGCATGGGGATGCGGATAGAGGGTTCGAAAGCATCCCGCTTGTCATAGAACCCGTGTTCTCCCAGGGCAAAACCATTGTCGCCCAAATACACCACCAGTGAGTCCTCCAGCAGCTGCTGGCGCTCTAATTCATCCATAACTCGACCGATGTTTTCATCCAGGCCATGAACCGTTTCGGCATATCGGTGATAGAGATCATCGAAAGAGGGCACCGGATCCTTGTCCAGCGCACCTGTCTCCATGTGATCAATGCCGTGAATCCCATAGCGACGGGTTCGGATCCAGTTGGACTGGGTCTGATAGTTACTCTCGGTATTGGCCATGGTCAAAGGGTAATCAATGGGGCGATCCTCATAGCGGCCATGGTGACGGGGTGCCGGCTCAAAAGGGTAGTGAACTGCCTTGAAGGACAAGTAGAGCATGAAAGGTTGATCGGACTCCCCCTGACGGGATCTGAGCCACTGAACCGCTTGATCAGCCAACACATCAGTTGTGTAACCTTCGATGGTTTGCCTGCGACCGTTGATGTTCAATTCCGGGTCAAAATAGGTTCCCTGCCCCTTGAAGCTGACCCAGTGATCAAAGCCAGGCCGGGGCTGGTCATGGTCATGCCCCATGTGCCATTTCCCAATGAACGCCGTCTGATAGCCTGCCTGTTGAAGCATTTGGGTAAAGAATCGAGTGCCCTCAGGCACTGGGCGCTGATTGTCTACCACGCGATGATGATGCATGTACTGACCGGTCAGGATCGTGGCCCGGCTTGGGCTGCAGAGGGAGGTGGTCACAAAAGCATGGCTCAGGTGCATGCCCCTGGCTGCCATCCGATCCAGGTTGGGGGTCTCGAGAAAGTCCGGACTCTGATCCATGAAACCCATGAAATCATAGCGGTGATCGTCACTCAGGATGAGGATGATGTGACGGGGTGCTGCCTGAAGGAGGCAGGATGAGCCTATCAGCAGGAGAGCAATCCAGGTTTTTCGTAGGGGATTCACAGCCCTCATCCAGTCAGGAATCACCCACTGCGGCAAGCAAGAAAGCGACTGCCACACATTGACGTTGCCATGGAGGGTATCACGAGTATGTTGTCCGCTGTGGGCAGTATTTGAGGCCCACACTTTTGCAGCATCTTATGTCAACTGAAGGATCTACAGAAAACAATCCAAGTCAGGACTTCATCCGGGAGATCGTCCATGGGGATCTGGCCAGCGGCAAGCACAACGAAATTGTGACCCGATTTCCGCCTGAACCCAATGGTTACCTTCACATTGGGCATGCCAAGTCCATCTGCCTGAACTTTGGGGTCGCCGAAGAAACAAAAGGGCGATGCCACCTCCGCTTCGATGATACCAATCCAGCTCGCGAGGACACCGAGTATGTCGATGCCATCAAACAAGACGTGGAGTGGCTCGGTTTTACTTGGCACGAGCAACCTTTCTACGCCAGTGATTACTTTGACCGGCTTTACGGTTACGCCCAGGAATTGATCCGACAGGGCAAGGCCTATGTGTGTGACCTTTCGGCAGAGGCCTTCATGCAGACCCGAGGCACGCCCACTCGAGCGGGAGAAAACAGCCCTCACCGTGACAGAGGGGTGGAGGAAAACCTCATCTTATTCGAGTCGATGCGGCGTGGAGAATTCGACGATGGATCCAAAACGCTGAGAGCCAAAATCGATATGGCTTCGCCGAATATCCACCTTCGTGATCCAGCGCTCTACCGCATTCGCAAAGTGACACATCATCGCACAGGAGATGCCTGGGCCATCTATCCGATGTATGACTTTGCCCACTGCCTGAGTGACGCCATCGAAGGCATCACCCATTCCCTCTGCACCTTGGAATTTGAAGTCCATCGCCCACTCTACGACTGGATCCTGGAGCAGCTGGACTTACCCAGACCTCTGCCCCGCCAAATTGAGTTTGCGCGGCTTAATTTGGGCTACACCGTCATGAGCAAGCGCAAACTGTTGCAGCTGGTTCAAGATGGCGATGTGGATGGGTGGGATGATCCCCGGATGCCGACCCTTTCAGGACTGCGTCGAAGAGGTGTGACCCCGCAGGCCATTCGTCACTTCTGTCAGCGTATCGGGCTGACCAAATTCAACGCTCTCACTGATATCGCCCTACTGGAACACAGCATTCGCGAGGACCTGAATCGATGCGCCCTGCGTGTCATGGGCGTCCTGCGACCGCTGAAGGTGGTGATTGAAAACCTGCCCGAAGACTACGTGGAGATGCTTGAGGCCATCAATCATCCTGAAAAGCCAGAAGAAGGGAGTCGCCAACTGGTCTTCAGCCGAGAAATTTACATCGAGACCGATGACTTCATGGAGGACCCACCCAAGAAGTTCTTCCGTCTGCAGCCTGGCGGCGAAGTGAGGCTACGATACGCTTACATCCTCAAATGCGAGGAAGTCATCAAGGATGCCGATGGGAACATTGTCGAACTCAGAGCGAGCATCGATCCGGAATCCAAACGGGGCGGGGCCACATCGGCGCGCAAAGTCAAGGGGACGATCCATTGGGTATCCGCTTCCCATGCCGTCGATGCTGAAGTGCGGCTCTACGACCGTTTGTTCACCCAAGAAGAACCCGATGCTCAAAAAGAGGGTAAAGACTACCGTAGCCTGCTCAACCCCGATTCCATGGTGAAGCTGGAGGGATGCAAGCTGGAAGCGAGCCTGGGAGAGGCATCCGATCAGACACGTTATCAGTTTGAACGATTGGGTTATTTCTGTGCCGACCAACAAAGCAATCAGGATGGCAAACCCGTGTTTCATCGCACCATTTCGCTTAGAGATTCCTGGGCTAAAGCCAAGGGGTAGGCTTATTGCGAGGCACGTGGCTATCTTGTTCGGGCGACTAGGCCGGATGAAATAGGCCTAATCAAAGCGATCGCTCCTGCGAAGAAAATTCAGGCTAGTCTGGAGAAAGTTATGGGGCCGATGGTGTGTCGGTCCAGAGGCCAGATAAAAAAAGCCCCGCTAGTGCCGTGGGCAACCGTTCCTTGGAACGAGTTACGTAAAGGTGGGACTGGCCCGCCGACTTTCGACTTCCAGTCAAGGCCTGACGTGGGTCGACTCCTAAGGCGTGGTGCCCCATGTTTTTTATTACGGTTCAAGGATAGTTTTCAGCACGAGCATAAGCAGGGCTAAATTCGAAAAGCCTAACGGCTTTTGCGCATGGCAAAGATCAGTATCAGCCACCTCAGCCAGCAGACTGAGGTTGGTCAGCGCAGATCGCGCTAACAGGAACAAGCTTAAGATTCCCCCTCGTGCAGGGAAAGCTTAATATCAGGCTTGCCACTCGCTCTAGGTTGGGCACTTGCCTGGGCATAACCGAAGCAAAGCGATCGGTTTTTGGCGGATGATCATGAAAAACCTCTCTCAACCAAAACACACCCAACGCTTCTTGATTCGTGGCCTGCTAGCCGTGGGGCTGGGCTTGCTGGGATGGCTTTGGTGGAGGGCGCCCATGGATCCGGAGGAAATCCTCATCCCTGTCCCACAAGTCAAGCACTTGCATCCCATGGTCTCCCTGGAATGGGATAGCAAGGCCGTATCAAACAGGCTCTCAGAACAACCCCATGAGGCTCACCCCGGGCATGCTCTGGCAACCACCCACTGCACCCCTTGCCATCTCTTGCCCAGTCCTGATCAGCTCCCTCGGGAAACTTGGCCCTTTGTCATCACCTGGATGTCCAATTATCTGGGCTATACCAATCTCTACGGACCGTTTCAGAACAATGTGGATCATGCCCTCATGCCTGAGCAACCCATGATTGATGAAGCAGGTCTTCAGGCCATTTCCGAGTATTACCTAATCCATGCTTCAGGAGAATCAACCCGTGGGGGGGCTCTGCAGCGAGAGCAACCAGGCTACCTCGACCAATTTACTGTCAAGGCTCCCCCCATGAAACTCCCCCCTGATGGGATCATTACCCTGGCTCACTGGGATCCTACCCGCCAACAATTCTATATTGGCCGAGGGAAAGAGCGTCTTTTGCAGGTCTTTAATGCTGCGGGAGAGATCCTGCTTCAGAAGACCTGTTCCTCGGAGCCCGTAGGGGTTTCTCCCTTACCTGATGGATTTCGCCTGAGCCTGATGGGCGATTTTCTTGAAGACAAGCTCATGGGTAGGGTGATCGATGTGACGGTTTCAGCGCAGGAATCGCTGGAGTCACAAACGCGGGTCGAAGGATTTCACCGCCTCACTCAGACCCTCAGTGAAGATTTGGATGGTGATGGTCAACCTGATTTGTTGCTGGTCGGATTTGGAGCTGGAGTGGAGGGAAGGGTTTCCATTTTCTGGGGGGGTGAGGAAGAATCAGGCGGCAAGGAAACCCGTCTGCTGGATCGGGCCGGAGCTCTGTGTGCCCGGACCACCGACCTGAATCAGGACGGTCTCACTGATATCCTCGTTCTGACTGCGCAGCAGCAGCAGGAATTGTTGCTCTTCACTCAGGAGGCAAACAAAGGGTTTAATGAAGAAGTGATCTTCAAGCAATTTGCTGGCTATGGCTACAATGCTTTCGATTTGCTGGACTGGAACCAGGATCAACGGGTGGATCTGCTAGTGGTCAACGGCAACAACATGGAAATTCGCAACGCACCCGTCAAAGACTACCACGGGGTGCGGGTTTTCACTCAGAGCCCTATGGGAGAATTTGAGGAGTCCTTCTTTCACCCCATGCCTGGGGCCATCAAGGCCCTGGCACG
>JALRAZ010000112.1 GCA_023257935.1 Verrucomicrobiota bacterium | reverse complement strand
TTAGCCAATCGCGTCAGTTACCTGCTCTGGGGCTCAAGCCCTGATGCAGCACTGGTTCAGGCAGCCGAGGAAGGCTTCCTCTACGACTCTGACCGACTGAAGGAAGAGGTTGCCCGGATGCTTGAGGACCCACGTGCCATGGGACGCTCCGAAGCGTTCCTGATTGACTGGCTCAACCTGAATCGCCTCAATCAACTCTCCCCTTCCGCCGAGCATTTCCCCCACTGGTCATCTCAATTGGCTAAGGCCATGCAAGAGGAAACCATCGCTTTTTTCCGTCACTTGGTTTGGGAACAAAAGCGTCCTCTTCACGAGTTGTTCAACGCTCGCTTCACTTTTCTCAATCAAGCATTGGCCAATCATTACCAGATTCAGGTGCAGGAGGAACTCCCCTTGATCGGTCTGCAAAAAACCCAGCTCACCGCCGATTCCAGAAGGGGCGGATTCCTCACTCATGGTAGTGTTTTAAGCATCGGAGGAGACGAGGCTTCGATGGTTGCGCGAGGGCTTTTCATGCTGCATGAAGTCCTGCGCGGGGTCATCCAGGATCCCCCACCCTGCGTGGATGTGACCCCAGTGCCCACAGGATCGGGCCTCTCCCAAAGGGTGATCGCCACCAAGCGGATCGAGAACAAGAGTTGTGGCGGCTGTCATAGCAAATTTGAACCCCTGGCCTTTGCCATGGAACAATTTGATGGCCTGGGACGATACCAACGTCAGGATCGCCACGGCAACCTGCTGCGAGAGGATGGGGCACTGCATATCCCAGGTGATTCGACCCAACAACCTTATGCAACCTCGCTGGAGCTCCTTGATTTCATCGCCAACCACCCTCGAGCCCAGGCCACCTTGACCTGGAAAATTATTCAATTTGCCATGGGGCGCCCCCTGACCGCGGAAGACGCTCCAGCCGTTGAGGCGATTCACCAGGCATCCATGGAAGCTGGAGGTACCTGGGCGTCACTGATGACGGCTTTGATCACTCACCCCTGGTTCACCACTATCCAAACAGAACAATCTCAATGACACCGCGCTCCATCAACCGTCGCGCTGCCCTCAAAGGCCTAGGCAGCATCAGTATTGCCCTTCCCTTGCTAGAGGAGTGGTGCCTCCCAGCCTTGGGCTCAACCTCGGAAACCTCCAGTGCAGCCATCCCTGTTCGGTCGTTCAATTTGTTTTTCGGACTTGGCATCCCCGCCCCCCTACAGGAGGAGGGTTTCGATGGCGTGCTGGAGCCACTCAAGCCGCTTCGGGACAAACTGCTGATCATGCGACATGTGGATCAAGTGCGCTGCGACCAATCAGGCATCAACGCTCATTTTGATGGAGCCAGTGGGGCCTTCACCGCCACACCCCCTCAAGGCGAGGCCAAGGCGGGAGGAGCTTCCATTGATCAGCTCATTCTGCGCCATCATTACCCCCAGGGCCAGCCTGCGGGGGTAGCTGGCACGGTGGTCGCAGGGACTTTTTTCCGCCGGAGCCGTGTCAGCCGTTATGTGCACAGCTATCGGCCTGACGGAACGGTAGCCGCCACCATGATGGAGCGCCCTCGGGATTTATTTGACCGTATCTTTGGCCAGGTCGGCCAGGTGTCAGGACAGGACGCCCAACAGCAGCATCTCAAGCGGAGTGTCCTGGATTCGGTGGTCGAACAATACAAGTATTACACCGGAGGACGGTCACCCCTGGGAGCCTCATCTCGCTCCAAGGTGGCGGATCATCTGGATCGCATCCGAGAATTCGAGCAACGAGCCTTCACCCTGCACGCTGACCAAACAGATGGCCCTGGCCGCCCCAAACCCTCCGAGCTGCTTCACGGCGGTTTGGCAGACCCCGGCGGCGAAGGAATTGATATCACCTTGGATGCACTCACCACCGAATGGCGGCTCATGGCTGACCTTTATGCGACGGCCATTCAAATGGACCGCGTCCGATTCGGTGCGCTGACTTTTCTGGCTGCAGGAGAGCGTATTCGATTGAGCGGTGATTACACCTACATGGGGCAAAAGCGTTACACCTTCGAAGATTCCCGGAAATTAAATGCTTCCGGATCACAAGGCTGTAGCCACGAGTGGTGGCATCAATTCAACGAAAAGAAAGATAACGAAGCTCTGCGCGCTCACGCTCATATGAAAATGCGCGAGCTGGCCTATTTCATGCAACAACTCGATGGCCCCGATTGCGTCGAAGCCAATGACAAAACCATTCTGGAGAACATGCTGCTCACCATTTCCACAGAATCAGGAGATGGACGTCACAATGATGTCAAACGGGAGCTCTCAGGGGTCTTTCATGCCATCACCGGTGCCAACGGACGTTTCAAGACCGGCCAGATTGCTGACCTCAAAAGCGAGGGGCTGGATGTCTACAACACGATGCTCCGTGGCATGGGGGTCAAGGCCCGCCTAGGACCTACAGATCGCGAATCCCATGAAGTAGCGAGTATCCTCGCATAGTTCCTGGCACAATGCAGGCCTGGAAGGCCATGAGGGTTTTCAACTCGCAGAGAGACTGATGAGGGTTTGACCGGGAGTGGGCTGAACGGATTGACCAGCCTGGATGATTTGGAGAGCCCCCTTGCTATGGATGATGAAGAGAGGCAACAAAGTCTCACCCATGGATCGTTTGGCATCTTCAAACGTATAGGATTCGGTCAAACTCGTGCATTTGATGCGCTGATCTTGCTGCAGACGCTCTTGCAGCTGAGCATAACTGGCCGATTCATCGAAAAGGGTTTTCCCCTGTAAGCCGGCTGAAAAAGCATCCCGCTTGGAATGATTACTCGCAATGTCCGCCAGTTGATAGACCTCACGTTCTCCAAAAAGCTCGCTAAAATGGAGGGCTGCCAGGGAATTGACCCGATGATTTGGGGTCAGAGCTATCAACCGACCAATCCCGGCAAGATCTAAATCATCCTCCAGATGATCCCCAAGTATGCTTCCAAAATGTACCGGCAACCCATCCATGCGAGCCTGGTGAATGTTTTGGGGATTGTTATCAACCATTAAAACCCGAAACCCAGATTCCTTGAGCACCTTGCCCAAGCTCCTTCCCAGCGTATGGGCTCCGGCGATCAAGACCCCCTGCGGATCCGGATTGGAAACACCCAGCCACCGAGCCACCGGGCCCGCTGTCAAACCATAGACCAATACAGTTCCCACAATGACCATGAATACCACCGGTGTGAGCTGGGCCGCCTCGGCCATCCCTGCATCCACCAGGCGCATGGAGAAGACCGAGGCCACGGCTGCTGCCACAATACCTCTGGGTGCCATCCAGGAAAGAAATAGTCTTTCAGACCGATTCAAGGATGATCCAAGGCAGGAAACCCAAACGGTCAAAGGTCGCACAACAAGCAACAAGCCCAGGAGAAAGCACAAGCTACCGAAAACCGGGAGTGCGGAGAAGGTCGCTAGCTCCAATCTCGCCGAGAGCACAATGAAGAGGGTCGAAATCATCAGCACCACCAGGTTTTCCTTGAAAGCCAAAACATGTCGCACATCCACCTGACTTTGATTGGCCAGAATCACCCCCATCAGGGTGGTGGCGAGCAATCCCGATTCATGCTGAAAATGATTGGAAAGGGTGAATGCTGAAACAGCCACCATCAAAGCAAACGGTGTCTGCTGATGTTCATGAACCCAATGATGCTTGAAAAAGAAATAGACCAGACCAGCCCCAACAGACCCAACCACCCCACCGATGAGCAGGGTCCAGAAAAAGCCCATCAAGGCGTGATTGGGAAATTGAGTCCACTGAGCTCCGTGCTCCCCGAGGCCATGGTGTATGGTTTCAAAGACAAGCAGTGCGAGCAAGGCGCCAACCGGATCGATCATGATCCCTTCCCACTTCAGGGCTGAGGCCACCTGACGAGTGGGTTGTAGAAATCGCAAAAGAGGCAAGATCACCGTTGGGCCTGTCACCACAAGGATGGCACCCACCAGGGCACACAGGGGCCAGTCCCAGCCCAAAGCCAAGCGCGCCAGCAACAGACTCAAACCCCAAGTGATCAAGGCACCGATACTAATCAGGCGCATGACCACTGACCCGATGGCATCCAGCTCGCGAAACTTCAGTGTCAGCCCACCCTCGAACATGATGAGCCCCACACTGAGAGATACCAGTGGCATGAGCAGGTCTCCCATCAGGGCGTCAGGGTTAACCCAGCGATGGTTCATCAGCGGCCCCACCACAAACCCAACAACTAACAGTAGGAGGATGGCAGGCAGACGAAGCCGCGATGCAAGCCACTGGGAGCCGATTCCCAAAAAAAGAATCAATGTGATTTGGACAAGGATCGAATCACTCATGAAAGAGGGCTTACATTGAGGCACGAACCGTGACTACCATCAAGATCATAAGCCCACGAACCCAGCGTGGACGACCCTAGGCTTGGTTGTGATCCACGAAAAAAAGGTGGAGGCCTACAAAAAGCCTCCACCTTGATTCCATAAAAAAAACAGAAGATCTTAAATGACCCAAGGGGCGCGCATGGGCTGCCTGATATAACTGTTAGCACCCTCATCACCGACGAAGCGCTGAGAAGCGTTGTCAAATCGCAAGACTCGCCGCGTGCGCAGGGCAATCTTACCCAGATTAACAAGCGTGCAGGAACGGTGCCCGTTTTGGTCATTCAGCGCAAAGGTCTTGCGTTCACGAACCGCTTGAATGAAGTCGGTCACCTGAGGTTCGGGCTCTGGAAATTCGGCCAACTTCTTCTCCAGATCAGGAATATCTGACTTAAACCCCTTGAATAACTTACCTTTGGGCCCTTCGATATACGCAGCTTCTTTTAATTTGTTTTCGCCATCTAGTAGGATTTCACAACCATCAGCATATTTGTAGCGAATCCAGCGCCAAGCAGTCACCGCATCCTTGTCCTGCGGATCGGTATCAGCCTCGATTTCAACAGGGCTCTCGTTGTCTTTGCCCAGCAAATATTGGGTTGGGTCCAAATAATGCTGTCCCATATCACCCAGACCACCTCCATCATAGTCCCAATAGCCCCGAAAAGTACCGTGAACTCGATGAGGGTGATAGGGTTTGAATGGGGCAGGCCCAAGCCAAAAATCATAGTCCAGCTGCTCGGGAATAGGCTGCGGCGTCAAATCCGTGCGACCGCTCCAATTATGCTTCCAATTGAAGCCAGTCGATTCATTGAGGGTCACCTTCAAAGGCCAACCCAATAGGCCACTGTTGACCAGTTTCTTGATGGGCTTGACTGGTGTTCCCATGCCGTAAAAACCACCTTCAAAACGAAACCAGGTATTGAGCCGAAAGATCCGCTGGTTACGCTGAACCGCTTCCACCACTTTCTCACCCTCCCAAATGGTTCGGGTCATGGGCTTTTCACACCAGATATCCTTACCAGCCTCGGCCGCAGCAATGGAAATCAGAGCATGCCAGTGTGGAGGGGTGGGAATGTGCACGATATCCACGTCCTTGCGGGCGATGACTTCTCGGAAGTCCTCATAACCTTTGACATCCGGACCCGACTGCTCCAGTGCGGTCTTGAGATGGCCTTTGTCCACATCGCAGACGGCTACAAGCTTGGCACCCGGGTTAACACTTTTGAGATGACCACGCCCCATCCCGCCTACCCCAATCACTGCCTTGGTCGGGATTTCGTTGGGACTGAGTGTTCCCTGACCGCCAAGAACATGCCTTGGGACAATCTGAATGCTAGCCGCGATGGCTGGAAGCGAACCGATGAAGCGTCGTCGAGTGAATGGGAGATGTTTTCTCATGGGGTTAATCGTATCTTAAGGGTGGGATTGACCGCGTCAACAGGAAGATACCGTAGGATCATGCTTCCTGACGAAGCTGATAATACTCGCAGAGGTAGTCCCATATTTCCTGCGCTTGGTCGGCATAACGAAACAAATCCAGATCCTTGGGAGAAATGGTTCCTGCCTCGACAAGGAATTCGAAATCAACCAGCCGCTCCCAAAAATCTCGACCTACCAACACAATGGGAAGTGGGTCCATCTTGCCAGTCTGGATCAAGGTCAGGGCCTCGAATAGCTCATCCAGGGTCCCAAACCCACCGGGAAAACAAATAAGGGCTTTGGCTCGCATCAGGAAGTGCATCTTGCGGATGGCAAAATAGTGAAACTGAAAACAAAGCTCGGGAGTGATATAAGGATTGGGCTGTTGTTCGTGAGGCAGCACAATGTTGTGACCAATATTTTTGGCCTGGACATCATGGGCACCTCGATTCGCGGCTTCCATGATGCCTGGACCCCCACCAGTGGTGACCACGAAATTACAAATGCCGTCTAGCTGACAGTTGGAGGACACGATCCTAGCCAGTTCACGAGCTACCTCGTAATATTTGGACCAAGTGAGCAAATGCTCGGCCGCTCTGAGTTCTTGCTGTATCGAGGCATCATCAGGCTGATTCTTGAGCCGGGACTGGATGGCGTCTATCTTCGCTAGGGCAGCCTCACGAGAGTGGATACGAGAGCCGCCAAACATGACGACAGTCGAATCAATTCGATGGAATTGCTGGATTTGCTCAGGCTTCTGATATTCCATCTGAAGCCTCAAACCTCGCGTGGACTCTCCAACCAAAAATTCCTCATCCTGAAAGGATAACTTGTAAGCGTGGGATCGGGTCTGAGGGGTATCGGGTTGCTTGCCTGCATCCGCCGCCGCTTTGGCAGCAGCCTGATAGGATCGACTTTCGAAGGAATCGGGAATTTTAATTTTTTTCATGGCGGAAGTTGAAATTTTAGGGCTTGGGCACGATCTCTCAAGTATAAAGCCCGAAGTCGCCCCAGGCTCTATCTGCTGCCAATCCTCCGATTGAAACCGTAGCAGCCTTTGAAAAAATAATTTTGGATGATACGGATCCCATCCTTTAGGAAGGGTCGCCAAGTTCAAGCACCTGATCAATGAAACCACGCATGTCTTTCATCAGCACTGCATCAGGGTTGCTACGCAGCACCATGCCGTCCATGTACATCAGACTGCGGATGATGGCGAAGATGTCCTTGTCAAACTGCATACCACATAGCACTCCCAACTTAATGGTTTCCATCATCTGCCGGGTCAAGCTGATCTCTGACACAGTGGAGTCAGTAAAGGGTTCATAGAGTGCCTCAAAACGAGTTCGAAACCGGTCCAGGGCTTCGCTGGAGAGCGGCACCAGTGACATGCCATGCAGGGCTTCAACACAGCGAGGGTAGTCGTAGTGAGTCAAAGCACAGAAAAAGCGAAGTAGCCCTACCCGAAGTTGCTTACCGACAGTGCCGACAAAGCCGGTATCCACCCAGCAGATCTTGTCTCCTACCAGCATGGCGTTGCCCGGATGTAGATCACCATGAAAAGTCCCTACACAGAACATGAAGTAGCCATGCATGCGAAATAGCTCAACCACTTTCTCATAGGGAAGTTGCCCTTTTTCGAGAAGTTCATCAAAAGTGGGTCCCTTAACCATTTCCGAAACCATCACATTTTCACCGGTAAGCTCAGGATAGATCTTAGGGAAAATGAGGTTGGAAAGGTCGAATCGATCAGCGTGGGCATCCCGTATGCCTCGAAGGGTTTGCTGCCCTTTGAGTTCACGTCTCAGGTCAAGCTCACTGAGCGTGTAAGCCTCGATATCGCCCAGCATGGCCACTGGATCCCCTACCCGCTTGAGTGGTGGATAAAGGCGAGTGAACCAGACGAACATGCGCTTGAGTGCCGCCACATCACGAACGAATTGATCGCGGGCATCGGTCTTGACCACCTTGACGACCACATCTGCCCCATCCAGGAGTTGGCCTCGATGAACCTGCCCGATGCTCGCAGTCGCCAAAGGCTCTTCATCAAGCGACGCAAAGGGGCTGGTTTGCCCCCATACCGATCCACGGCGCAAGAGAGCTTGGAAATCCTCACGAGGGACGGCAGCGTTCTTTCGATAGAGCTGACTCAAATGAAGGCACTTGGCCGGGTCCAGGAAGTCAATCCGCAGGGCATGCATCTGGCCGAGCTTGACGGCCAACAGCCCTAGTCGTTGTATCCAATCCAGATCGGGCAGCTTCTTGGACCCATAAATGGACCACATGAGCTGGGCGAATTGGAGGCGATTCATCAGACTTGGGTGTTTTTGGAAACAAAGGGCACACCATGCTCTCGGCAGATCATGTTGGCCGCAATCCTGCCCGATTCGTAGATGGTGGGCAGGCCGCTACCGGGATGGGTTCCCCCACCCACAAGGTAGCACTGATCGAGCTCCTCAAAACGATTGCGAGGACGAAAGTAAAGCATCTGAGAGAGCTTGTGGGAAAGGTTGAAAGTGGCTCCCTGGAAGATGCCCTTGGCCTCCCAATCGTCCGGAGCCAAAACCATTTCTTCCCGAATGTGCGAGCGGAGATCCTCCATGCCTCCACGCTTTTCCATGGCCTCGAGGACGCGTTCTCTGAATCCTGCTTTCTCCTGCTCCCAGTCGACATCAGCAGTGAGGTTGGGAACCGGGACCAAGACATAAACCGCCGAATGCCCATCCGGAGCGAGCCCTGGATCCGTCACACTGGCATTGCGAATGTAGAACGAAATCTCCTTGGAGAGCTTCTTGTAAGTGAAAACATCCTCAATATTCTGCCGATAATCCTTAGCGAAAAAAATCGTGTGATGCGGTAGGTCGTAGACCTTGTCCAACCCAAGGTAAAGCATGAAAGTGGAGCAGGAAAAATCCATGTTCCGCAACTTCTCCGGCCGATACTTCCTCAACGTTCCTTTTGGCACCAGATGCTCCATCGCATAACCGAAGTCAGCATTAAGAACTGTTTCCTCAGCGAGGATACGTTCGCCGGACTCAAGCTCGACACCCTGCACCTTTCTGCCATCCAGAATGAGTTGCTTAACCGGAGTCTCGAGCCGGATATCCACCCCATGCTCACGACACACCTTGGCCATAGCCTCGGAAATTTCACTCAATCCCCCCTGAGTGTGGAAAATACCATGGGCATGCTCAACAAACGGGAGCATGGCAAAGGCACCCGGGCATTCCCAGGCAGACATGCCCAGGTATTTGGACTGAAAAGTGAACGCGAGACGGAGATCATCCTCACTGAAGTAGCCCTTCAGGATATCCATGACTGATTTACCTAGCCCCAGGTGGGGGAGGGCTCGAATCATGTCTTTGGAAAAATAACGGGAAAGCGAGCTGTAATCCTTCTGCAGACAAGGATACATCTTATCGTAGCGCACCTGCTCCTTTTTCAGGAAACGATCAAAACCCTCCTCGTTACCTGGAAAGAGTTTGGCGATCTGAGCTCGCATCGCCTGATGGTCGGTGGTGGGTTCAACTTGGGTTGTGGCAAAATCGAGCCGATACATGGGCTCGAGCTGAACAAAATCCAAATAGTCGTGACTTTGACGGCCAGCCTCCTCGAAAACCTCATCAAGGATGAACTTCATCATGAGGAAGGTGGGACCGGTATCAAATTTGTAGCCATTGAGATTAATGGCTGCATTGCGGCCTCCGATAGCGGCATCCTTTTCAACCAAGGTAACCCGGAATCCCCTGGCACCAAGAAGCATGGCTGCAGTCAAACCACCGGGACCCGCCCCAACCACCACGATGTGTTTCTTTTTATTTTCCAAAGCGTTTTTAAACAAATATTCGACAAGTTGAGCCCGTTGCAAGTCATTCGCTTAGCGAAAATGGATGACCTGCCCCAATCTCAACTGACAAGCAGGCCTCCGGATGGAAATAACCCCCTATGGAAGAGCTATTTGCAGCCAGCATGACTCAAAAACATGCCATGAGAGATGGGAGATGAAACATTAACCCAGCAACCAGAGCAAGCCACCAATCACGACACAGACGGCGATCCAACAAGCCATGAA
Source organism: Verrucomicrobiota bacterium (assembly GCA_023257935.1). Classification (GTDB taxonomy): domain Bacteria; phylum Verrucomicrobiota; class Verrucomicrobiia; order Limisphaerales; family AAA164-E04; genus UBA7971. The sequence goes on along the minus strand of JALRAZ010000112.1, from coordinate 10,459 downwards.
CCCAAGGACCGAGGTGGCAGAAGGCTTGGGAAACTCAAAATCACTTCCAGGAAAAAAACAGGGGCGATCAGAAGGCACCACGCCATCAGGGAGCACACAGCTACTGGTGGACCTTTCCCCTGGCTCAATGGGAGTGCGGATCAGATCGTAAAATCGCTGGACGGCCTCTGGGTGATGCCGAGGTGTCACCAGGCTAGCTAGCACACCCGCCACCACGGCAGTGCCCAAGTAGAAGACAATCTGCCAGGGTTCATACATCATGACCTTGCCCTTTGTTTCCACAATCAGCCCAAGCTTGGTTGCCCAGGCTTGTTCATTCAACCCATTGATCCAGGCTGGATGAAGAGTCAGGCCCCAGACAGCAAACCCAGTGAGGGTCGATACCCAGGCTCCAACGCCATTGTAGCGGCGCCAGAAAAGCCCCAGCCAGAAAGCAACCCCGAGCATGGGTGCGATCTTTAGCCAAGTCTTGAGCCCGCTGACCACACTGGCCATCCCAAAAGCAAACCCAACCCCACCTAGGACGATGAGAAGAGAAACCCATCGACCCACCATCAGGTAGTGGGACGGAGATCGGCCTGGTGCGAGGGGCCGATAAATATTTTCGGTAAACAGCCCAGCGGCCGAAATCATCATGGAATCGCAGGAGCTCATCACCCCGGCTAAGAGCGAGGCAAGAAAAAGCCCAAGCAAGCCGGGCATGGCTTGCGGGAGAAACGTGGCAGCAAGCTCTCCGTAAACTTGGTCCGGGTCAATAGTACTAAGGTCCACTCCCCTCTGCTGATACCAGGCCAGTGCAGCCAAACCAGTGATAGCCCAGGCAGCCGTGCAGAGGCGCTTGATCAAATTACCAACCACGAAGCCAAAACGACCATCCATTTCAGTCCTGCCAGCGGCGCAAACGCCCATGATGAAGGGTTGAGCCACAATACCCACCAGGGATAAAACCGAGAAGGTAGCAATAAAGAAGGGCGTGATACCCTCAGGAGCCACCAAACTCAGCATGGCAGGATCATCGATGGTGGCCCGAACCCCTTCCCAACCATGAACCACACCCAGCACCCAGGGCAATAACATGACCGAAAAAAGAATCGTCAAAATCCCTTGAATGTAGTCGGTCACAATCGCAGCGGCCAGGCCACCAGCCATACCGTAAGCGACAAAAAGAACCGCCACCAGAGGGACGGCCCAGTTCGCAGAAAGAGCTCCCTGGGTTCCCGATTCAATCAATGCACCGGCCCCCTTGAGCAGAAGTCCAATTTTGACCGCGAGCCCCAGGATGCCGACGATGGCAAACAACACCGCCACGCTTTGCCCGAAACGTAGGGCATAGACATCTGCGGTGGTGGTCGCCCTGAAACGTCTGAAAATCGGCGCGATCAGCCAGTAAAACGGGGTATTGAACAACCACAGCCACTGATACCATATTCCCGCGAGCCCCTGCCTGAACGTGCCTGAGGCCACGACCACAGCCTGGTCTGAGGCGGTACCCGTTCCAAAGGCGTGCATCATCATCATGCCTTTGCCAAAGGTTCGAGGCATGAAGTAATCACCCTGGCCCTCGACCTTCCTACCCAGCCTAAGACCCAACCAGGTAATACCGATCAGGTAGACAGCAATGACAAGTAAATCAGACCACGGGAGTACGGAGCTCATGAACCTGGATCATCAATCAGTTAATGGAGCATGATAGAACTCGGCGATGGCACTGTTATCCAAATGCCCCAGACCTTGTTGGGTGAGCTCGGTAAGCATCGACTCGTGAACTTGGGTGAGGGGCAAACCCAGGCCCTGCTGATCAGCAAGCCCCATCATCAAACGAACATCCTTGAGGTGTTGCGCCACGCGTGCCTGAGGCGGCTCATAGGAGCGTTCGACCATACGGGATCCCTTCTGAAACATGACTTGTGAAGAGGCCGGTGTCTGTTTCAGAACGGCCAAAGCCTTGGCAGGGTCAAACCCCATGGCCTGGGCAAAATGAAGGCCTTCTGCCAGCACCGCCCGATGCAGCCCGAGGATCAAGTTATGAACCAATTTGAATCGTGAGGCCGTCCCAACCGCCCCCAAGCACCACCGCGTCGGGGCAATCATATCGAGCAAACCAGCCCAATGCTCGATCCACTCGCTTTCTCCACCGAGAAAGAGAGTCGCCTTGCCTTGCCGCAGTAAGTCACTCGAACCAGCCACATTGACCTCCAGATAACCGACCTGACGTTGTTTCAAGTCCTGGGCCATGGATTCCATGTCATGGGGATCGCCTGTGGTGGTATCAGCGATGGCCTGACCCACCTGCAAATAGGGCAAAATCCTTGAAGTCACTTCTAGCCCAGTCGCACTGTTGGGCAGACAGTAAAGAATCCACTGACACTGCTTGGCAACCGCTACCACATCCTTGCAGCTCACCACCCCTGCCATTTGGACGCCTGCTGGATCATAGGCGTGAACACGAGCCCCGCCCGCCAGCAAACGCTCAGCCAGAGCCGATCCAAGCAAGCCACACCCAATTAAACCAACAACCGGAGCAGACTCAGTGAGGGGAACATCAGGCATGATTGAGTTAGGCTTGGCGATAGAGGGCGGAAGAAACGAATCAAACCCGAGCTTCAGGGATTCAAATCTTCATTGAGTTTTTCGAGCAATCGAGCGACGTAACCGCCAAAGCGCCCCAGTGAACTGGGTCCTTGGGTGGGAAGCTTCGCGATGCTTGAAGCAACCGGTTTGGCTCGATCCCCCAACATCTGCAACGCATTTAGCTGATACATGGCCGAAAACACACCGTCCTCTACCATGTCCGAACCATCTATGAGCGTCTCAAGCACTTCAGGCAGGGCCTCGGCTACATGGAGACCAAGGGCTTCGCCGGCCACAGCCCGAACATAAGGTGACTCGTCCTTAAGTGCCCTTCGTAGCAGGGCTTCATGGCTGGTGATGGCAGCCTCACCACGGATAAGAAAGCCCAAGGCTCCCCAATAGCGGATCGCACTGTCCGAAGCATCCAATGCCTTGACCAGTTCAGGAATGGCTTCCTCATCACGCTGAGCTGCCAACTGGGCCACTCTAAAAATCTCAGCCAGGGGGTAGGCCTCATCAGACTGTCCCATTTCATAGGGCGTCCCCTCGCCTGCCCGAGCGTGAATTTCTCCTTCGGGCAAAAAGCCCAGATCTCGAGTGTCCATGACCCATTGACGGTGCGCTTCCCGAAAACGTTTCAGCACGGCGCGATGGGAGGGGGACTGGGCTAAATTACGAACCTCGTCTGGGTCATACTGCAGATCATAAAGTTCTTCGATTGGCTTAGCTTCCCAGAAAAAGGTCTGTGGGGGCTGCAGAGCCCCCTCGTCATAGCGTTGTTTCCACACCCTTGTGGTGGGGGTCTGAAACATATATTCGATGTATTGACCGTAAATTCGGTGGGGCATGTAATGCCGAATGTAGACGTAGCGCTTGTCGCGCACCGAACGCACCAAATCATACCGCTCATCCATTCGACCGCGGAATGCGTACTGATAGGCCACGGGTTGGGCCTCGTGCTTTCCCATGAAAGCATGTCCCTGCATGTGCTCAGGAGGTTCAATGCCTGCCAAACTGAGCAGGGTTGGGGTCAAGTCAATGAAACCCACCAATCGGTCAGTCGAGCCACCGGCGTGGTAATCATCCGAAGCCAAGTGCCGAAACTTTTCTGGGACATGTACAATGAGCGGCACGTTGAGACCACTGTTGTAGGGCCATCGCTTGCTGCGCGGCATCCCCGAACCATGGTCACCGTAGTAGAAGATAATGGTGTCTTCAGCCAATCCGGCTTGTTCAAGTTCCCGAAGGTGTTTCCCTGCGGTGGCATCCATCTCGGTGATCTTGTCATGGTATTGAGCCCAGTCCTGTCGAACTTCCGGTGTGTCTGGATGATAGGCTGGCACCCTGACCTTGGCCGGATCATGAACAGCCTGATGAGGGCGTTTACGGATCTGACTTTCATGGCTGGTGGTGATGTTGAAGATGGCAAAAAATGGCTTCCCATCAGGCCTATTTTTCCAGTGTGCCTTGCGCGATGATTCGTCCCAAACCTGACCTGATTGGCTCAGGTTGTAGTCTTCTTTGCTGTTATTGGTGCAATAGTAGCCTGCCTGCCTCAAATACTGAGGATACATTTTCATGAAAGCAGGCATGGGCGCCATGCTGCGCATGTGCTGACCGCCTGTGGCAGGCGGGTAAACGCCGGAGATAAGTGTTGTGCGAGCCGGCGCACAGACTGGGGCGGTGGACCAGGCATTGAGGTAAATCACTCCCTTGGCAGCAAGGCCATCCAGGTTGGGCGTGTGAGCGTAAGTATCCCCATAGCACCCTAGATGCGGTCCATTGTCTTCGCTGGTAATCCAGAGGATATTAGGCCGGTCAGCTGCTTGAGAAGAGCCAGCCCATGATGTAATCAAGGCAAGGCTCAACCACCATTGATTCAAAAATAGCTTGGACATGCCGTTCATCTAACAGGTCAAGGTGCCGATTGAAAAGCCCATTCCAAACCTGTCGGCGAGCCGTCATCACATTTTGCCAGCGATGATGCCCAGCTGTGCCAGGTCATTCAGCCTGGCGACTGGATGAGCTCAGAGCTTACCTGCCTTTTCGGCGTGAGGCAGCACATCGGGAATAACAAAAACCCCAGTGGTCATTTTTAGAGGAGCTGGCATGGGTTTCTGCTGAAAAGTCATTTCGACCATGAAGGCTCGGTAGCCCTTTTGAGGAGGCCCAACACTGACCTGCACGGCCATACCATCGGCATCAGCTGCTTTTAATTCACGAGCCTTCCAGCTTCGCCCAATAGTATCGACCCTAAAATCCCTTTCTTTGGGATTATCCGCTGTCCACAGCTTGACTTCCTTCGGAGCCATTCCCTTGGCCTGAACATGCAATACCCCGGGTGAGGGAGAGTCCCACTCAAGCTGAGGCATGGGCATATCGTGAACAATGCAGGCATAACCTGCCAAGAGTGTCTCATAAGCGTCGGTTTCCCTGAGACTATGCTCCCCATTGGGCACGTAGCGCAGATGCTTGGGACCCTGCAGCTCATCCCAATAAAACCTCCAGGAATCAGGCAGGAAAAATTGATCCCCAGTGGCGTTGATCAGGTATTTGGGCATCGTCAGTCGATCACGGTATTCGAAGGGCTCGACAATCTTCATCAACTTGGCATAGGCCTCAGTGTCCTGCCATTTCATGATCCCCTTGGATTCGTAATCGCCTACAGCCGGAGCGTAAAACCCATAGGCAGCAAAATGATGTTTGAATGAAGGCACCACATTGAGCATGTCGATCACGATGGGAAAGATCCCTCGAACCCGCTTGTCTACCGCGGCGGTGGTCCAGGTTGTCCACCCACGCTTGGATCCTCCAGCGACCACAAACTCCCTGACCGAAACCTGCCCTCCAGCGTCGCTGGCGCACACCGCGGTGATGGTATCCATGGCCCGGACCGCTGCCTTGGTCATGGGGAGGCGTGCCGGCCATTTTTCATCTTGGGTGCGAAGGTATTTATCCCAAGTGTAGGCAATCAGGGCATCCTCATAAAGTTCCTGACCATCATCTGGAAACACCAGAGGCTGATTGGGAATCATTTTTAACTCAGCCACCACCGTTCCTACGCTGATAGCTGTTTGAACCAATCGTTGGTCGGGTTCACCAGGCTCTGCGCCGCGATTGCTCCCACCGCCAATAAACATCAGTGCGGTGTCACTCATCACTTTGCGGGGAACAGTTACCGTGAGCCAATGCTTCCAAATGGGCCTGTCAACTTCCTCTTCAGTCAACCATTGCTGCGAGGTCATCTCCAGAAAATGCACCGTTGCCTCGCCTGCTGGCACACTGCTGAGGACGCGCCACGCATAATGAGGGTCCTCCTTGTAGACATAACGATCCAAGGCCGTGCCATCGGGCACACGAGCATGGCTGACCTGAGCCAGCATGAGGGAGGATTGGAGCAGCCCAACAAGGATTGAGCCCATGGCGAGTTGGTGCAAAGAATGTTTCATTTCAATGAGGTTTTAGCCTGAATTAAAAGTGGGTTTAAGGGCTGGTCAGTGCATCTCGATATCACAATGGCCAATGCCGCCGACGTAAAAATTGAATTGCACATTGGGATGCAGCGCAAGCAGAGACATGGGAACAGCGGTATCAGCCAGTCCCTTGGAAATCATCAGCGTGGTCAGGCGCTGACCAAAAGGATTGTCATGGGTCCCAGCATGCCAAATGGACACCTTGTCCGCTTTCCACGTTTCTCTGGGCCCCACTGTGATAGCCTGAGTGGGCACCATGGAAATATTCCCACCCCCAGAGGTGCGCGCGTTTTGTGCGATGGTGAGCGGATGAAGCTCCACCACTCGAGTGCCCAGTTTGAGGTATTTTTCTGGGGAAGGAGGCTCATGGCGATGAGGTCCACGACGTCGAGGAGGATCATTGAACGCCCAGTGTTTGACATCCCCCTGACCGCCCTGCATCAGCGCACAGCGCACGCCCTCCCAACTACCGAGGAAATCTCGGGTATCTGCCTTCGGAAAATGCAGGTGCTCTTCAGGCATACGACGAGATCGGGCGATGCGGTTGAAACATAATTCCCGATCAGCTCTTTCAAAACTTAGAGGATGACTCACATCCACCTCCTTGCCATCGACACACCATTCATCCATGCCCCAGAAATGCCCGTGCCTGATGTCCACATCAAGTGAGTTGACCAGGCGGGCTACCAAGGGGAGCTGCTCAGTTGGCCCAATCGGGCCGCAGATACCTACTGGATTGTCTGGTGTCGAAGCCTTCCAGGCATCGAGATACTCCAGCGCCTCTGCTAAATAAAAATCCTCCAGGGTATCGTAAAACACAACCTTGAAACCGGGTCGGCTCAGACCCTTCAGCTGCCTTGGGGTCAGCGCAGCAGCCTCCCGAACAAGGGATGCATCAAGGGTCGTGTAATCCCACCAATCCGGAGCGATCTGACTAGGTTTACGAGGCATGGTAGCGCCATAGTTGAAGGGAGGCTCGAAAAGGTCAAGTCTGGCTTACGTCATCGAAAGGGATACTTCAGCGCGGGGGCTCTTAAGGGCGTTCCCAGTCTGGCGTGCGATGACGGGCGCAGACGATACAGACCTAAGGCTTTCAAGTGAGCGATCACACGATCGGGTCGATCTGACTGAATGTAATCAGCTCCTGCCTCAATGGCCCACTTCATGGCAGATACGGTGTCAGCACCGCCCAGGCAATTAACAAAAGCCTCCGTCCCATGAAGATGGGCCAGGCTTATCCCCTTCTCACTAACCGCATGCCAGTCAAAATTGATCAACGCCGGTCGAAGCGTGCGCGCCAAGGTGGGCACCTGAAGAGGGAATTCCGCCGAGGGCCGGATACGTAGGCCAGGTTCCAGCTGTGCCACCTTCTCACATCGCTCCCAATTGCCGTGCAGGGTGCAAGCCTCGACCATGTCATGGGCACGCACCACTCGCAGCAGGTCCCCTAGGTCTCCCTGTTTGTAATCCAGATCCGGATCGATCCGACCTTTCATCACCTTGAGAGCCTCATCCAGGGTGGGAACTCGGATCACCTCTTCACCCTCGTGGTGAATCATCAGATCGCGCAGGGCCTCAAGATTAAAATCACGTACCAGACCAGACCCATTAGTTGTCCGGTCAACCCTCTCGTCATGCATCAGGACAAGATGGCCATCTCGAGTCTGACGGATATCGATTTCAATCAGATCAGCCCCTACCTCAATAGCTTTTTCAATCGCTTGAAGAGTGTTCTCTGGAGGGCCGAGAAGAGCTCCGCCCCGGTGCGCCACCACCCTGACACCGGGCCACTGATACCGAGGTTTCCAAGCTCCCTGTTTCAACTCGTAAACCGCCAAGACCCGTCCATGCGTCCGGTGAATGATGACCTTGAGCTGAGTGTCATCGACCTGACCCAGCACCTGGTAGCGGGGTTCGGTTCCATCGGTCAGGGGCTCAACGGAATCAAAAACCCCGCCCGTCACGATTTCAGCAATGTGAACTGCTTCCAGAGGAGAGACCTGAGCCGGCACTTGATCACCAAGCAGGATGCATGCAAGCACTGGCTGAAGAAGAGTCAGGACAAGAAAACGAACCATTCTGGGAGGCTAATCGGGGGGCTGAGCCCGGTCCAGGCTTTTGCCATGGCGCCACGAGTCAGCGTGATGGAGGGTTCATCGATCCACCCCAGGCTTAAATTAGGCATTGAGTTGTGGGTCAAACATCCCTATCCAAGAGGCAGACAAAGCATGACGAAGGGGCAGCATGATGAGCCCCTTTCAAACTCAAGATTCTAACAGTAGCCAAGGCAAGTCCCTAAGGTGAAACTCACTGACCTCAGAGGTATCCTTCAATACATCCCCCGTTTTCGGGACAAGATTTTTGTGATCAGTCTTGATGGGGCTGTTGTCGAGGGGGAAAACATTGGCAACCTCCTTCTGGATATCGCCTTGCTGAGATCCCTCAACATTCAGCCAGTGCTGATCCATGGGGCGGCCCTGCAGATCCAAGAGCGAGCAACCCAGCAAGGACTCACACCCAGTGACTGTGAAGGCCATGGTATCACCGACTCAGACACCCTTCGCCTGGCCATTGAATCTTCCAACATGGTCGCTCACACCTTGCTTCAGGGGCTGGCAAGTGCCGATTTAAGGGCGGCTTCAACCAACGCCATCGTGGCTCACCCCAAAGGCATCATCAAAGGCGTGGACCAGCAATTCACTGGAAAGGTAGAACGCGTCGACCATGTTCTCCTGGAAACCCTCATTGGTCAGGGTATTGTCCCGATCATTCAGCCCCTGGGATTCGACGGCGAAGGACGCACTTTTCGTGTCAACTCCGATTCGGTTGCCGTGGCGGTCGCCAAGGCGCTCAAGGCAGCCAAGCTCATTTTCATCACCACTCAGGATGGTTTGGTTTTTGATCAGGAACTCATCCGAGAGATGGCAGTCAATGACCTGGATCAACGCCTGGAGAGCCAGCCTCAGTTATTCACCTCAGGCAGCCTCTCCAAGGCGCTGCATGCTGCGGAAGCCTGTCGATGGCACGTACCAAGAGCTCATATCATCAATGGGAGCATCGATGAAGGCCTTCTGGCTGAAGTTTTTTCCAATGAAGGCATCGGAACGCTCATCTATGCCAACAAGTATCAGCAGATCCGCCCAGCTAAGAAGAAAGATGTCGCAACCCTGCTTGCCATGACCCGCGCTTCGGTTGCCAAGGAGGAACTGCTCAGGCGCACGCGCGCTTCCATTGAAAAGCATATCGGGGATTATTATCTTTTCGAAACCGATCACCATCCGATCGGGTGTATCGCCTTGCATCCATACCGGGAATCGGAAACCGGAGAACTTGCTTTCCTTTACGTCAACGCCTCTCATGAGAATGAAGGGATTGGTAAAAAGCTCATGCAATTTGTCGAGGAGCGGGCACGGGCCATGAAGCTCAAGCAAATCTTCCTGCTTTCAACCCAGGCCTTTGCCTACTTCCAGACCCAGGGCGGTTACCAGGAGGGCTACCCCGATCTGCTGCCTGCTGCTCGACGACTCAAATACGACCAGAATGGCAGACGTTCGAAAATCCTTTACAAGGAACTGAGCTAATCAACCCCCGCATTGCGCCGAATCGCGCATGGCGTGATCGATCAACACCAGGGCTGCCATCGCTTCCACGATCGGCACTGCCCTGGGCAGCACACAGGGATCGTGGCGTCCCCTCCCCTTGAGCGAGGTATTCTCAAAGTCCTGATTGACCGTATCCTGTTCGTGCATGACTGTCGCGGTGGGTTTGAAAACGGTCCGAAAATAGATGGGCATGCCATTGGAGATGCCTCCCTGAACGCCTCCTGAGCGATTGGTCGTGGTGGTGACTTGGCCTTGGTCATCAGCCCGGAAGGCATCGTTATGCTGAAGACCTGTCAAGGAGACACTCTCGAACCCGGAGCCTACATCGAAGCCCTTACAGGCAGGAAGGCTCAGCATCGCCTTGGCCAGATCGGCCTCCAGCCGATCAAAAACCGGACTTCCCCAACCCACCGGAGCTCCCCGCACCACACATTCAACAATACCCCCGACACTGTCCCCTGCCGATCGGATGGATTCAACACGCTCAATCATGGACTCGGCAGCGGCTGCATCAGGGCAGCGCACGATATTGGCTTCGACTTCTTCCCGCTGGACACTGTCGATGGAAACTTCCGCAACAATTTCCTGGATTTGTTTGACGTAGGCAACGATCTCAACCCCGTAGGCATCATGGAGGATTTTACGAGCAATGGCTCCGGCGGCCACTCGACCGACCGTTTCCCGCGCACTGCTGCGCCCTCCCCCGTGGGGATCACGAATCCCATATTTGGTTTCGTAGGTAAAATCGGCATGAGAAGGGCGAAATTTGACTGCCATTTCGGCGTAGGCCTCTGGACGAGCATCCTTGTTGCG
>JALRAZ010000032.1 GCA_023257935.1 Verrucomicrobiota bacterium | reverse complement strand
GATCATTTAGCTTTTGAGGTTTTTCAGCTGGCACAGTGGATGGGGTGGTCTCCCCTCAGACTAAGCCAGGCATCTGATGAGTTATGGTGGCACCTGACGAGGGAAATAAGCCAGTTTTCAGCATTGGAGCGCAGGCGCCACTACCACTTGGCCTTCGAACGCAAGTATCGCCACCAAACGCTCAATGCTTTGGCTGCCAACACCCGAGCGCAGCGCAAAAAAACACCTGTCCTGGATCCATCCAAGGAATCCACTTCCTTCCAGATCGTCTGCTGTATTGATGAACGGGAGGAATCCTTCCGTCGTGCCATGGAGGAATTGGACCCGACCTGTCAAACCTTTGGAGCTGCTGGGTTCTTTGCCGTAGCCATGAATTACCGCGGCGCGGCCGATGCCCATTTCACCCCCCTTTGTCCGGTCATCATCCAGCCTAGGCATTTTATCAGGGAAGAGGTGGTTCCTGAATGGCAGCCACAAGAATTATCCCGCCAGAAACGTCGCCGCACCATTGGGACGGTAACCCATCGTATCCATATCGGTAGTCGCACCTTCGCAGGAGGTTGGATGGCTGCTGTCGCCGGGTCGATTGCATCATTCCCACTGGTGGCTCGGGTGCTATTCCCTAGAAGCGCTGCTCGCCTCCGACGTCTGGTAGGCGGTTTTGTCAAGAACCCTTCAACAACAGCACTGACTCTTGTTCGCAGAGAAAAGGATCCAGGAAAACAAGAAGGTGCTCTGGGCTATAGCCTGGAGGAGATGACAGACATCCTTGAGCGCCTATTGCAGGACATCGGGCTGACCAAAGGTTTTGCTCCTTGGGTTGTGATCACTGGACACGGATCAAGTAGCCTCAACAACCCGCACGAAGCAGCCCATGACTGTGGGGCCTGTGGCGGTGGTCGTGGTGGCCCCAATGCCCGTGTCTTGGCTCAAATCGGCAACCATCCTGAAGTCAGGAAAAGGGTCAGGGCCAGGGGCTTGGACATTCCCGATTCGACCTACTTTGTGGGCTGTTACCACAATACATGCGATGAAAGTGTTACCTTCTACGATCTGGAGGTCATACCTCTTGAAATCAGGCAATCCTTTAATGCTGTCGCCCAAACCATCGAATCAGCCCGTCGACTCAATGCTCATGAAAGGTGCCGTCGATTTCATTCAGCTTCCCTGAATCTATTGCCCGAAGAAGCCCTGCGCCATGTCGAGGCAAGGGCCGAGGATCTAGCACAGGTAAGGCCTGAGTATGGGCATGCCACCAACGCCCTCTGCATGGTAGGCAGGCGGGACTGGAGCAAGGGCTTGTTCATGGACCGACGAGCCTTCCTGCAAAGCTACGACCCTGAGCAGGATGATTCCCAATACCGTATCCTCACACGGATTCTCCAAGCTGTCATCCCAGTCTGTGGTGGGATTAATCTGGAATATTATTTTTCCTACGTGGACCCCGAAGGCTATGGCTGTGGCACCAAACTACCGCACAACATCACGGGACTAGTCGGGGTCATGAACGGGGCCCTCAGTGATCTGAGGACTGGGCTTCCTTGGCAGATGGTAGAAATTCATGAACCGGTGCGACTGCTCTTTGTCGTGGAGAACACACCTGAGGCGATCCTTCAGATTCTGGACCGAAACCCAGCCCTCGATCAAATGGTGCGTGGCCAATGGGTACGCATGGCAACCTTTGATCCCCAAAAAGGAACCATTCACTTGTTTGAGGATGGTGTATTTCGGCCCTTTGAAACCGAAGCCACCGATCTACCCCAAGCAAAAGATTCCCGAGAATGGTACCGAGGTTGGCGGGATCACTTGGGTTTCGCCCGCATCGACAACACTTCAATCAAACCTTGCCTTAACTAGCCACCCTTGGAGCTGACACTTGATATGGAAGCATACCTCTACTGGACCGGCCTCACACTGGTTGCATCACCCTTACTGCTGATCTCAGGCCTTGTTGCGCAACAGGTTTTTGGGCTGAAACTGGGAGAGAAAGCCCTTTTCCGATGGACACTCACCCTGACGAGCATTGGATTGCTTGCCTGCCTGCTACACGCCATCGGGATGCTTTATGGAAGCAGGGAATCCTATCACCTCGAGCTTGGACAGTGGGTCGCTCTGGATGAACTCGAAATTCACTTTCATTTCAAATTTCTTTTTGATCGCCTCT
>JALRAZ010000508.1 GCA_023257935.1 Verrucomicrobiota bacterium | reverse complement strand
TGCCGGGCTCCCAGGCATAGCTGGTCTGAGTGCCACTGCCACTATCGGCATGTTATTATTTGCTGGGGCCATGGGCAAATCAGGTCAATTTCCCCTGCATGTGTGGCTGCCTGATGCCATGGAGGGGCCGACCCCTGTCAGCGCCTTGATTCACGCAGCCACCATGGTTGCTGCTGGGGTGTTTCTGATGGCTCGCATTCACCCCATGCTCGATTTTCCCGTTGCTGGAACACAGGCCCTGGATCTGGTCACCTGGGTAGGCGCCGTCACTGCTTTGTTAGGCGCTCTGATAGCCTGCGGGCAGCAAGATCTGAAGCGTATCCTTGCCTTCTCAACCATTTCCCAACTCGGCTACATGATGCTGGGCCTGGGAACAGGTGGGGTGGCCGTGGCCATGTTCCACTTAATAACCCACGCTTTCTTTAAGGCCCTGCTCTTCCTAGGTGCCGGATCGGTTATTCATGGATGTCATGACCAACAGGATATTCGCTACATGGGGGGCCTTAGAAGCTACATGCCGGTCACTTTCCTGACCTATGGTATAGGGATGATGGCCCTGGCGGGCTTCCCTCTGGTGACTGCGGGATTCTGGAGCAAGGACCTGATCCTCCATTCAGCTTTACATTGGCATGGCGGGTATCTGCCTTTTCTCATGGGCCTTTTCGGTGCTGTGCTGACTGCTTTTTACATGACTCGCCAAATGGCTCAGGTGTTTTTTGGCAGGTATCGTGGCGATGACGCACCCCAAAACAAGGATGAGACCAGCCCTTCGACTCCTCACGAAAGCCCAGCCAGCATGCTATGGCCAATGCGGTTGCTAGCTGTCCTGGCGATAGGCGCCGGTTTCATGGGTACCCCTATCTATCCATGGTTTGAATCCTTTCTTGAGGGCACTGAACTGGCATGGCATCCAGGAGCACTGATCCATGGTTCTACCTTAATCTTGTTGATCGTTTCATCGGCACTTGTTTTGTGCGGCCTATTCCTTGGTTGGTGGTATTACAGTCCCTTAGTCTTCGACCCAAAACGAGATGCAGACCCCTTGGAAGAACGACTTCCAGCCGGGTGGTTTGCATGGCTCCGAGCCAAGGGATACTTGGATGAATGCTACGAATGGACGATTCTCTCCTGGACGCAAGGACTCGCCAATGGAATTGCTTGGCTCGAAAATCGTTTATTCCGCCCCATGATGCCAGTGGTTGCCATGTTCACTCAGGTCATTTCGTGGATAGCTCGAATATGGGATGAATATGTGCTCAACGCTGGCTTCAATTGGAGCTGTCAGAGCCTATTGCGCCAAGGTGACCGCCTGCGAGCTGTGCACAGGCATCGCATTCAGGCAAATCTCCAGTGGATTGTGGCCGCCATCATCCTATTGCTGTTACTCTTGAAGTGGGGAGGTCATTCATGAACCCATTTCCCTGGCTTAGCTTATTGACGTGGTTACCACTGCTCGCAGGGCTGGGTTTGCTGGTGCGGCCTATCCGTTCGAACAGGGTCCTAGCGGCCCCAAGCTTTATCTTCAGCGTATTCACTTCCCTTATTTCCCTGATGGTAGTCCTGAAATATGCAGGGGGCAGTGAAACCAGCCAATGGGAGGAGCGAATGGAATGGATCCCCTCCCTAGGGATTGACTACGCACTGGGGCTGGACGGCCTGAGTGTTGTGATGCTTACCCTGAGTGCGCTGATCATGCCCATGGCCCTAGGTGCCTGCCGCTTGAGTGGGCTTACCCATGAGCGTCTGGCAGGATGTTTGCTCATGATCCAAGGAACCCTGGCCGGTGTGTTCACCGCACAGAACTTTTTCCTGTGGTTCTTCTTCTACGAAATTGCCCTCATCCCTGCTTACTTCCTCATCAAACTCTGGGGAAAACCGGGTAGTGAAAGTGTTTCTCTGAGGTTTTTCATCTACTCGATGATTGGCAGCATCGCTTTGCTTGTGGGATATCTCGCCTTAGCTTCAGCCCTCGGATCCTACGAATTTAAAAGTCTTTCCGAGGCTTCAGCAACCCAATGGCTGCCTGAGGCATTGGGTAAGAATCTTGCCTGGTTCAACCTCCCCATCAAGTGGATTGTGGCCATTCTTTTCGCCCTGATTTTTGGTGGCTTGGCTGTAAAGGTCGGCATGGTTCCCCTCCACGGGTGGCTGCCCGACACATACGAGCATGCCCCCTCACCGGTAACCATGGTGCTCACCGCGCTGCTATCGAAAATGGGTTTGTATGGAATGGTACGCATGGTGATGCCCTTACTACCCTATACCCCGTGGCCTCTCATTCAGCTCACCATGATCGTCACCGTCGTAGGGCTTCTCTATGCAGCCATGTCAGCCATGGGGCAGGTTTCACTCAAGCGCATGCTGGCCTATTCGTCGGTCAACCATCTTGGCTACTGTGTGATGGCACTCCTTGCACTGGCTCGACCCTCTATGGGAGAGGCCTCCTTACTGACAGCTAAGGAGTTTGCCTTGGGAGGATTGGCCATGCAGATGTTTTCCCATGGTTTGATTGCGGCAGCCTTGTTTTATCTAACCAGCCTGATGGAGCATCGTATGCCGGGCAAGATCTCTGTGGATGGTCCCGGTGGCTTGAGAGCTGAAGTCCCACACCTGGCCGGATGGATGGGCCTGGCTGTGTTCGCTTCCATCGGATTGCCTGGTTTGTGCGGCTTTATTGGTGAGTTCATGATTTTCAGAGGAGTCTTCGCCCTGATTCCATGGGCGGCCTGCATCGCCTTGCCGGCGCTACTCATCACGGCTATTTTTTATCTGCGCATGCTGCAATACGTATTCCACGGCCAACGCAAGCATGGGGCCTGTTCGTTGACTGATCTCTCGCGGCGTGAATGCCTTCTCATGATGCCAGTGATGGCCCTGATCCTGATCCTTGGATGGTTCCCCCATTACATCATGGATCTTTTGAACCCGACCTTGATTGAGGCAATAGAAGGGATGATTTTCTGACCATGCTTTCCTGGACTGTCTATTTGAGTTTTCTTGCCTCAATTGGGTGTTTCATTTCACCTGCCAGCCGGCCTGAGCGATGTCGTTGGATAGCTCTCACCTCGGCCATCCTCACAACGATGATGGCTCTTCGGGTGATGTTGTTTCAAAACCCTCCTGAGGATGGGGCGATAGAAATCATAACCCATCAAGCCTGGATTCCGACACTGGGTATCCATTTCTTGCTCGGGTTTGACGGTATCAGTCTGGTCATGGTGCTGCTTACAGGCATCGCATCGATCGCGGCGATCCTTTTCTCATGGGATATAGAAACCCGAGCCAATGAGTTCTTCGGTTTTCTGATGGCCCTCATCGGAGGGGTTTATGGGGTTTTTATCAGCTTCGACTTGTTCCTTTTGTTTGTTTTTTACGAAATCGCCATCATTCCAAAATATTTCCTGATTGCCATCTGGGGTTCGACTAACAAGTCCTACGGCGCCATGAAACTGGTTCTTTACAGTTTTGTTGGAAGTGCACTGGCCCTGGTTGGTATCCTGGCAGCCTTTGTTGTTTCAGGTGCTGAATCCTTTGCCCTCCAGGAGTTGATCCAATTTCCATATGAGGAGGGATTTCAGCGATGGGCATTTCCTGTCACATTCCTGGGTTTTGTCATCCTGGCCGGGCTCTGGCCTTTTCACACTTGGGCACCGACGGGCCATGTCGCGGCTCCCACAGGAACTTCGATGCTTCTGGCTGGTGTAGTCATGAAACTAGGCGCTTATGGTGCACTGAGGGTCCCTTTGACGCTCTTCCCGATGGGAGCATCCATCTGGCGGGAAGAACTCGCCCTGCTTGCAGCACTCGGCATCGTGGCTGGGGCCTTGGTTGCCCTAGTTCAGCAGGATTTTAAGTTTGTCATTGGATATTCCAGCGTCAGCCACATGGGCTTTGTGATGCTTGGGCTATTGGCAACGACTGAGGCAGGACTTAGTGGAGCTGTCCTGCAGATGTTCTCTCACGGTATCATCGCCGGCCTGCTCTTTGCCGTGGTCGGTAGGATGATCTACACGCGTACGCACACCCGAGACCTCCAAGCTCTCTCTCAATTCGATCTAAGGCGGCAACTTCCCTTTGCAGGCACTGTTTTCCTACTGGCTGGACTGGCTTCGATGGGATTACCTGGTTTCAGTGGGTTTGTGGCTGAACTCCACGTGATCGCCGGAGCCTGGCAGAGTTATGCCTGGTTGAGTTTGCTGGCAGGTTTGGGAGTCGTGCTGGGTGTGGCATACACCATGCGTGCTTTGTTGGCTTCATTCTGGCCTGCTCCACACTCAATCCCCGCTCATGTCCAATCTTTGCCACCCATCACCCTACCTGAAAAATGCGGCGCCATCCTTCTACTGGCTGCCACGCTTCTTGTAGGACTGTATCCGAGGCTGTTACTTGACTGGGTCATCCCATGCCTCCATGCCCCCATGCTGCAACCGCTGATCGAGAGGGTCTCGACCATTTGAGCCAGGATCGACAAACATGCTTTCAGACGCAACCCATACTGACTTATTCCGATTGATCGCCCCAGAGTGCATCATTGTGGTCACAGCCCTAGCTATCCTGGGGCTGTCCATGGGGCGGCGGAATGATCACGCCCCAGGAAAAAGTCCATTGACTTCAAGTTTAATGGCGATAGCTGGGCTTGCCCTGGCCATATGGGTCAACCTCTTCCACCAAAGTCAGGGGCATGCCTTGGACTGGACTTTTGTGGTCAATCCTGCAACCCAAATGGTAAAAGCCGGACTCATGCTCACAGGTATTCTCCTTGTTTGGCTTCACCTTGCATGCAGCCAGGAGGTACGCGAGCACCACGCCGAATTTCACGCCCTGATGCTATTTGCCCTGACAGGCATGGCCCTGCTCATTGGCTCAAACCATCTTCTGATGATTTTTGTGGCTTTGGAGATCACAGCTCTGTCTCTTTACGTCCTGGCAGCTTTTGATAAGCGTGAATCGTGGAAAGCTCGCAACGCCCTTAAATATTTCCTGATTGGTGGGCTATCGGCTGCTTTTGTGCTCTACGGTTTCAGCCTTATTTATGGCGTGAGCGGCAGTATGAGTCTTCCCCTAATCAGCCAATCCCAACAGGGCCTGCCAATAGACCCACTGCTACTACTGGGTGTCATCATGGCTCTAGTTGGTTTTGGCTTCAAGATAGCTGCTGCACCCTTTCACTGGTGGGTGGCCGATGTCTACGCTTCCACGCTGACTCCAGTCACTGGGCTCATTGCTTCAGCATCTAAGATCGCCGGCTTCTACGTTATCGGCCGATTCCTTTGGCATGGTTTTCCTCAAGCAGCAGGCAAACTATCTGGATTCTCCTGGTCACAGGGCTGGCTACCATGGATCGCAGCCTTCTCGCTCTTATCCATGGTGATTGGTAACCTCGCAGCACTGAGGCAACAACGCATACGCAGACTGATTGGATTTTCAGCTGTGGCACATACCGGTTACGCTCTGCTCGGTCTGGCCTCACCGGGCCCCCAAGCCATGGCGTCAATAGCCTTCTACTTGCTGAGCTATGGTGTATCGGTGATCGGGTTCCTGGCGCTACTGAGGGCAACAGGCCAGCAAGATGACAGGATTGAGAAAGGTCCTTTGACGGGACTCTGGAGCCGCTCTCCGTGGCTTGCGGCTTGCCTGATGCTACTGATCCTTTCCCTCGCCGGCATCCCTCCACTTGTTGGTTTCCTGGCAAAATTCAACCTCTTTGTCGCTGCCCTGAACACTCCCGGAAATTTCATGGGGTGGATCGCGCTGGTTGTCCTAGCACTGGGAACGAGTGCCGTTTCCCTCTATTATTACCTCGGCATTTTGAAAGAGGCTTTCTGCAGAGAGCCCGCCAACGAAATACCTTCTCATACCTCAGAGGCCACCCATTCAGAAATGACCCTCATCCTGACTTGCACGCTGATCACTCTGATTCTGGGGATCCTGCCAGGATGGTTACTGAGCACATTGGTCGCATCTTTTCAGCAATCACCCACATGAATTCATGGCTGAGGCTAGAGAGTGCCTCAGCTCTACAACTTTTTTGCCTCTACCGCTTCTTCTGAGGAGCTTTTTTAGTTTTCGCCTTCTTTGGCCCACGTCCAGGAAAAGTCAGCTCAGCGATACCGGATTTATCCAAATCAGCTAGACCGGCCTGTTCCATCGCTTGATATTGCGCATACGTGGCTTGGGCAAGTGGCAAGGCAATCTTGGTGGGTTTGGCCATTGAAAGAGCTATTCCCGAATCCTTTGCGGCATGGCCTGCCGAAAAATAACAGGCATGATCCCGTAGTTGCATGTCCTCCCCATCGGTTTCAAGCACCCTGGAATTGGCGCCAGTCTGAGAAAAAACTTCACGTAACATGGTCAAGTCATGCCCGAGAGCGGCTCCCAAGCCAAGCCCTTCGGCCAAACCAGCTGTGTTGATATTCATCACCATATTCACTAGCGCTTTAACTTCAGATGCCTTGCCGGCCGCACCGATGTATCGCATGGAACTACTGAGATCTTTGAGTAAAGGTTCCACCTTTTTATAGGTGTTCTTGCGGCCCCCGCACATCAGGTAGAGGGTGCCCTCCCGCGCCTGGGTGATACTTGAAGCCATACAGGCCTCTAGGGTGCTTGCGCCAACCTTAGTGGCACGTTCTTCAACTTTGATATGAGTCGCCGGGCTGATGGTGGCACAATTAATAAACACCTTGCCCTTGGCTCCCTTAAGCAAACTTCGCCCTGAAGATCTGAATATTTGGTTCATGGCCCTGTCGTCTGTCACAATGGTCAGAATCCACTCGGCTCTTGCAGTCACCTCATCAAGATGCCCGCAAGCAACCGCTCCCACCGAATCGGCCACTTTTTGGGCGATCTCATGATTGATGTCATAAATAGCCGAGACTTCGTAGCCACAATCCTTGAGCCTAAGTGCCATGTTGGCTCCCATGCGGCCGACTCCTACCACTCCTATTTTTTTTGCCATGATTTGAACAAAATGTTGTCGTTTTTATCACTTTAGCGGACGTATGCGTCCAAGCCTATTTGGTATGACAAACGCTTAATCCGAGAAGAATATTGAAGAACTAGCACGCTGGGTCCGTGCTGCCAAGCCCTGATCCGTGAAGCCCTTATTGACGCCATGGCTGTTTGAACCCAATGTTACATTTTTGTAATATTGTCATTGACATCTTGCGGTGAGGATAAAATACTTTGAAACCCTCTCCTCAGGCAGGACACTTTGCCCTGTACTCGTTGCCTGATAAGTTAATCAAAGCCATTCAAACTCTGATTGTCTCCTTCCGTTTGGCTTAATTTCTAACTTTACTCAAAGGTCTCAAAAGCATGCTTCCGTGGTTGCAAGTTTCACGGCCTCATGAAATAGTCCCGCCAAGGTTGCCTGTATCTCCAAACAAGGCCGATGTCTGCGTCTTGTTTCAACAGCCAGGTAATCGCAAAAGATCATGAAAGCATCAACCTTTCTAAAAAAATGCTTGGTGGTCGGGAGCACAGCCTTCATGGCAGTTTCCTGTTCAACCACTCAATCAAATCAAAATCAATCCAGCTCAACTTACCCTAACGTGGAAACAATATTGCTAGGTAACACATCCGATGGACAGCCAGTCCACCTCTACACACTGACCAATAAGCATGGTCTGATTGCCAAAATCAGTAGCTACGGTGCACTGCTCACGGAAATGCACGTGCCGGATCGTGATGGACAGTTGAGAGATGTCACCCTGGGGTTCAACGAGCTCAAACAATACGAAGCAGGTCACCCCTATTTTGGCGCCACCATTGGGCGATATGGCAATCGCATCGCCAATGGAGCGTTTACTCTAAATGGTAAGAGCTACCAATTGGCAACCAACAATGGTCCCAATCACCTCCACGGTGGGGTCAAAGGATTTGATAAAAATGTTTGGCAAGCTCTTGCTAATGAAACGCCTGAGGGTCCCTCGGTGGCATTTAGCTACACAAGCCGAGATGGGGAAGAGGGCTACCCGGGAAACCTGGAAGTCAAAGTGACTTATACCCTCACCCATGACAACGAATTGGCATTGAGCTATGAGGCGACAACTGACCAGGACACCGTGCTCAATCTGACCAACCACGCCTATTGGAATCTAGCCGGTGAAGGGAGTGGGGATATCCTTGGACATCAGGTTGAACTCATGGCCGACTTCTTTACCCCTGTGGATGACAACCTTATCCCAACAGGTGAAATCCGCTCTGTCACAGGCACACCACTCGATTTCACCAAACCGACAGCCGTGGGCGCTCGCATTGCACTCATGGCAGGTGACCCAGGTGGATACGATCATAACTTTGTCTTGAGAAAGCAGGCAGCTGGCAAACTCGAGCTAGCAGCTCGTGTGCATGAGCCCAACAGCGGCCGAGTGATGGAAATCCTCACCACCGAGCCTGGCATACAATTTTACTCAGGGAATTTTTTGGATGGCTCACTCACTGGAAAGAGTGGCGGTGTTTATGCCAAGCGACACGGTTTCTGCTTGGAGACCCAGCATTTTCCTGATTCGCCCAACAAGCCACACTTCCCAAGCGTCATCCTTCGCCCAGGTGATCACTACACCCAAGAGACAATACATCGGTTCAGCGTTCGCTGATTGGGTTGAGCGTTCACAAAGAGAACACGTTGACAAACGGTAGAGGCGTTGGTCTAGGCCGGCGCCTCTGCCGTTTTAAATTAAGGGTGCTCGAGCACAAGGAAGCGAGCCCCTCCCTCACTCCAAAGCCTGAGTAGCCAGGACTCTCCTGGTTTGAGTTTTTGAAACTCAGCTAGATCACTTAAGTTCCGCACGGGCTCGCGGTTGATGTCCATGATGACTTGGCCCTCTCTCAGGCCCTGTTCGAAGGCAAATCCTGAAGTGTCTAAAGAGAGGATCACAAGACCTTCGACGCTGTCTGCGATTTGATAGCGTTGACGTGTTGAGGCATCTAATGCCCCTACTTCGACCCCGGGCAACTTGTCTAACGTTTCCAATTCGGGTTTTGGGGTCTTCGGGGCAAAGTAACGATTGAGTCCAGAATAGCCCTGTTCGGGCAGCAGACCTATTGTCACCGTCAGCTCCAGTGTTTGGCTCCCCCGAATCAGCTCGATCAGGACCTCTTCGCCAGGGCGAGTTTCGACAACCATGAGCCTCAGTGCATTCATGTCCGCAATCTCCTGGGAGGCATACCGCAAAATCACATCGCCAGGTTCAACCCCAGCCTGCTCGGCCGGACCTCCTGGGGTGACATCCCCCACCAACACTCCTTGAGGTTTTTCCAAGCCAAACTGCTTGGCCATGACTCCATCCATTTCCTGCATCGCAACCCCAAGTAAACCGCGCTGAACGTCGCCAAAGCGGATAAGCTGATCCATGACTCCACGGGCCATGTTAACGGGAATGGCAAAGCCGATGCCCTGGTTTCCACCACTACGGCTCATGATCATGGTGTTGATACCAACCAGACGACCCTGGACATCGACCAGGGCTCCTCCCGAATTACCGGGATTGATGGAAGCATCGGTCTGGATAAAATTTTCAATATCCATCATCCCGATCGAGCTTCGACCCGTCGCGCTCACGATCCCCATGGTCACACTCTGAGTCAGACCAAATGGACTCCCCAAAGCCAAAACGACATCTCCCACTTCCAGCTGACGACTGTCCCCAAGAGTCATAGCTGGCAACCCCTTGGCTTCAACTTTAAGCACCGCCAGATCCGAATGCTTATCAGCACCCAGAACCTTGGCTTTGAGGATGGTTTTACCGTCTGCCAGGGTTACAGAAATGGTCTCAGCCCCTTCAATCACATGGTGATTGGTAAGAATAAAACCATCATCCGAAACAATCACACCCGAACCCGTACCCTGAGCTCTGAACGGGTCTTCTCGTGGCCTAGGGCTTGGGTCATCCGGGGCAAAAAAGCGCCTGAGTGCATCAAAGTCCATCATCCCGTCGCCTTCAGGGGCCATCTGAATCGTCTGGATGGAAACCACACAGGGTGATACCCGCCGGACAACCGGAGCAAAACTAGTTGTACGCTTGAGCTCCTCCTCAAGGGGTGACTCATCAATGCGCAAGTCAGGTGGTTCAACATGCTGGGCCAAGCCGCTCTGAGAGCCCGAAATAAGGATCCACCCCACAACGCCTGTTAACATACCTAATCCCACTTGGACAAAAGAATGTACGTATTTCATGAAAGAAGCCCGGAGTATCATCGGGGTTTGACTTCAGTTAAGCCATCCTTGTGAGCAGTGCAACAAAAACATCGCCTACTTTGGGCTGCCAGCTAAGCCCGAGTCAGGGCTGCTTCAAGTTCGGAGCCCAAGGGACACTCTGCGGTTTGAGTGATAGACCCTTATCTGGAAGA
>JALRAZ010000407.1 GCA_023257935.1 Verrucomicrobiota bacterium | reverse complement strand
CATCAATCCACTGCCTATGCAGTCGTTCGCGCATGGATTGCTCAAGGAGCACCTCTGGGAGATTCATCGCTTCACTGTGTTGGGCTGGAGACCGTGCCAGCTGAGGTCATTGGAGCGAAGTCTGAGGACGCCATATCCCTTGAAGTGATCGCAACCTTTTCTGATGGCTCAAGCAGGGAGGTGTCGCAGTGGTGCCGCTTTGAGTCAATGGATGAACAGGTAGCAAGTGTCTCTGCCAAAGGAGAAGTGGTTTTTCATGAACCAGGCATCACCACCATCATGTTGCGCTTTGGGGATCAATCACTGGGTATTCGTGCAGGGCTCCCATTTCCAATGGCTTCAATCGATCCATCGCCCAATGCGATGGACACCCTGCGTGGTCCCTTCGACAGTCTCCTGGAGCGCGAATGGGCCAAATGGCAGGTCAAAGCTGAGCCTCTAGCTCCATCGCACTTACTCATCAGGCGCCTGTATCTAGATCTTGTTGGAAGACTCCCTACTGAACAGGAGGCTCGAAAATGGCTGGATTTGATTTCACAGCCCAGTCAATACGAGGTGCTGGTAGATGAACTGATCGCATCAGATCGTTTCGCAGAATACTGGAGCCTCAGGCAAGCGGACTGGCTGCGGTTGGACTCCCGCAAAATCGGCCAAGATCAGGGCGCTGAGTTCCATGCTTGGCTTCGAGAGAACGTGGCACAAGGGGAGTCCATGCTGAAAATGGTTCAGGAGATGGTGCGCCCAGCCCAGGCATTGGAGGGACATCCTGCGGTTCACTTTAACAGGTATGCCCGTGACCCACGCGACATGGCCGAATACGTGGGTGAGGTGCTGCTTGGTTCGAGTATCGGTTGCGCGCGTTGTCACAATCATCCCGCTGATCGTTGGACCATGAAAGATTACCATGATTTTGCTACGCTTTTTGCTAGGACTTCTTATCAGGCTGGGCGTCTTGTATTTCAAGATCTGGGCGACGTGCCTCATCCCAGAACGGGAGAGGTAAGTCAACCTCGAGTTCTGGGGATGAGGGATCCGCTGTTGCCGATACAGAGAGAGGATCCTTTGGGTGCACTGGCGGAATGGTTGGGTAAAGAGGGTGTGGATCGATTCGAAAAAGCCTTCCTCAATCGCCTCTGGAAAGCACTCTTTGGAAGGGGTGTTATCGACCCAGTCGAAGATTTGCGCGAAACTAACCTTCCCCTTATCCCAGGCTTGCTTGAAACCATGGCCTCTGCCTGGAGAGGGCAGGATCATCGGCTTCAGTCTGCATTGAAAATGATGGTGATGACCCGCGCTTACCAACAAGGCTCTGTGCCGTCAATCGATGAGGGGGGCAGCCAAAGCCTGTTCAATGCCATGGTCTCACGTCCGATCACCGAAAGGGTATGGGTTGACGCCATACGGCAGGTCACCGGGGTGAGTGATTTTCTCTCAGAAACCCTTTCCGATGGAAGCGCCATTGCTGCCTGGGACCATCGCATTGAATCCTTCGCTCTGGATGTGCTGGGTCGCTGCAGACGTGAAGCCAGTTGTCAGGCTAGTTCGACGATTGGCGGGCTAGCCCGCTCGTTATACTGGTTCAACGACCCAGGTTTTCAAAGAACCCTTGATCAAGCGGGCTTCCAGCTTTCCCTTGAATCTGGGGATTGTGAAAAACACCTGCAAGCCGTTTACTGGAAGGCCCTCAGTCGACCTGTGACCCAACAAGAATTGGCATACTGGAGCGCGCTACAAAACGAAAACAAGGAGGGGCGATCGGACTTCCTTTCCGATGCACTTTGGGCGATACTCAATAGTCAGGAGTTCCGATGGATTCATTGATCCTTTGCCTCAACACGCAGTCAATATGAAAGACCAGCAATCATGGTTTCGCTGTGATGGCATGAATCGGCGGGATTTTATTCATGCCGGCCTGATGACAGGATTGGGGATGAACCTCTCTGACTTGGCAAGATTACGAGCTCAAGCTGGTCCTACAGGGGTGCCTCAAGCACATGCCAAATCTTGTATCCTTATCTGGCTCGATGGTGGGCCAAGTCACTTGGATACTTTTGATCTCAAACCACAGGCTCCGATGGAGATACGTGGGCCTTTCAGTCCCATCTCAACCGATGTGCCAGGGTTGGAGATCTGTGAACACTTACCCAGGACTGCACGCATCATGAAGCATGTGAGCTTGGTACGATCGTTGACCCATGAATTTGGGAACCATGATACGGGTAGTCACTACTTACTGACCGGTAATAAGCCTTCGCCGGTTTTACAATATCCAGGACTGGGATGCATCCATGCCCATCATGCCCCTGAAGGTCAAGTGCTGCCTCCCCACGTAGCCATTCCGGAGGCAAGTTCCTATTTCATGACGGGCTTTCTGCCTGCTGATTCAAGTCCTTTCTCTCTGGGGGGTGATCCTTCCAAACCTCAGTTCAAAGTCCAAAATCTGCGCCCCCCAACGAGCCTGACGTTGGAGCGGGTGGCACGCAGGCGGGAAATGCAACAATTCCTCGATCAAGTTCAGCGTCAGACTGAATCGGGGCCTCTGACCGGCGATGCTTTTGATGAGCAGGCTTATGCCTTACTCAGTTCTCCCTCGGCGCAATCGGCTTTTGAGCTCGAGCAAGAAAAACCAGGTGTGCGAGAACGATATGGGCGTAGTCGAGTCGGAACCGGTTGTCTGCTTGCCAGGCGGCTCGTGGAACATGGGGTAGGTTTTGTCAGTGTCATCGATAAGGGTTGGGATACGCACCAGCAGATTGCCAAGGAATTTCCTGACAGCTTTTTTCCTGGTAGTGGCAAGTTGCCGGCGCTGGATCGAGCATACAGCGCATTGATTGATGACCTGCACCAACGCGGACTCCTCGAATCCACCTTGGTTTTGTTGATGGGAGAATTTGGGCGTACCCCCAAACTCAACCCACAGGGTGGGCGAGACCATTGGCCTCGTGCAGGCTTTGTTTGCTTGGCTGGAGGGGGTGTTCGTGGTGGGCAGGTGATTGGCTCAACCGATCGCAATGGAGAACTGCCCGATACCACACCAGTGGGGCCCAATGATTTGGCCTGGACTACCCTGAGCCTGTTGGGCATTCAACCTGATCAGGCTTATGTTTCTTCCTCTGGGAGGCCTATACGGTGGGTTTCCGATGGGCAAATGATTCCCGGATTGATTTGAAACATCTTTTGCCAGCCATTCTCTTGTTGTGCGTCCTGCATGCATGGCGTGAGGCATTAGCTCAACCGGTTAGCTCCGTGCTATGGCATCCATCGGATCATACCCATGTATGGTATGCTGACGGGAGCCTTCAGATTCGCTCCGGCTCCAGACCTACAGACCCGTCCATCTCACTGCCGCTGAGCATGCCCAGGGTTCGAGCTCTTGCTTTCGCGCCTGAGGGAGATTGGCTCATGGCAGCAGGAGGGCAGCCCGGCGAATACGGTGCCATCCAACAGCTCCGATGGCCTTCGGGCGAAACCCTCAATCGGTGGGAGTATGGTCAAGACTGGTTCAATGCCTTGAGCCTACGCGCTGATGGATCGCTCTTATTACTTGGTGGAGCTGATGGAAGATTGTCCCTATTAAGCCTGGATCAGCCCGATGTCGGCGACCAGCCTGCCAAGGCATGGCTGGCCCACAGCGATGCCATCACGGACCTTCAGTTCGATCCCACTGGGCAGTGGTTGTTGAGTGCAGGGGCCGATCGGGTTATCAAACTCTGGCAATGCTCAGACTGGAGCCTCCATCGCAGCTTTGACGCCCACACCGACATGATTCACTCCCTGGATCTACGCCCTTATTCTCAGGGGGATGCTGTAGCTGAGGATGCCTGGCAAGTGGCCAGTGCTTCATCGGATCAAACCATTCGCATCTGGCAACCCATGTTGGGGCGAATGGTACGTATTATCCGCCCTGGTCCATTGCCGCAACTAGTCGTCGCCTATCATCGCTCTGGGCGCTGGTTGGCCAGCGCGGGTCAGGAATCAATGATCTACCTGTTGGATGCCGATTCGGACCGAATCCTGGATCAAATTCCCACTCAGCAGGACTGGATTTATAGCCTGAGCTTTTCGCCTGACGGGACGGTATTGATGGCTGGTGACTGGCTGGGGGAAGTTCAATCCTATCCTGTGCCGGAGTCCCTGACCCGCATGCCCTGATACTTTCTGATCGTGGGGTGGTCCTAACCGAACTCATGGATCAGCCGTAGCCCGAATAAGTTTGGC
>JALRAZ010000273.1 GCA_023257935.1 Verrucomicrobiota bacterium | reverse complement strand
GGCCGGGGTCATGATCACCAACGATGATCGTTCTCAGTATGTGCTCCTGACGCAGCAATACGACGAGAATGACAATGTTTCCTGGCAGGCGAATGTCAATCCAGGGAGTCCCTCAGGGGCTGGAGTGGCCATATCGGCCTTCAATCAGTTCGATGGACTGGGCGAGTATCGCATCGGCATGGTCGCCAACGGCTCTGAAGTGGAGGTCTTTGTCAATGGTGTGTCAGGGGGCAGTTTCCCGTTTGAGGTCACCACTGGCATTCATTTCGAATTGGGAGCCTACGCACAAACCACCGATGACGACGCTGAAGGCAAATTCGACAATGTGAAGATCGAGAACGTGCTGCCTTGCGTCGAAACTTCGGCCGACAACATCACCCTCACCCTGGCCGATCGAAGCCAGAGTTTTGAAGTGTTCGTGCCTCAGTTGCTCAACGCAGATCAGGATGTCCAGGTCACCATCACTAGCAGCAATCCTGGAGCAGCGATTCCTGCAGGAGCCACTGGAGGTAGCCTGGTGCTCAACTTCCCCGCAGGATCGGCAAGCACCCAGAGTGTGAATGTCTTACCGGTCGGACTGGGAACGACCCAGTTCTCACTCTCCAACAATGCAGGGGCCTGCGATGAGGCTGGCGTCAAGGTGAGTGTCACGGCCGTACCGGACACCCTGTTCAGCGACGATTTTTCATCCGGGACCCTCAGTGGATGGAATGAGGAAAGTGAGGCACTCGATGGCACCGGGCTACCGACCGAAACCTCAGGTATTCGCATGGAAAACGGTCAGGTCGTGATCGACGTCACCGTAGAAGTAGCCCTCTGGCCTGGTTTTGCCCTCTTCACCAGCGATACCTTCGCTGCTTCAGCAACCGAACCGCTTTCCTTTGAGCTGGATCGCACCGACCTAGACTTCGTGCTGACAACGGGCACCGGATCCGAACAACGCACCGGTGTTTATATTCGAGACAGCAGTGGAAACTTCATCTTCTTCAATGACTATGTCGCCCACGACGGCCGTAATTATGGTTGGCGCTACAACAAATCCGTTGGAGACGCCGATGACGACCCAAGTGGGACAGGTGTGAATATACCAGCCTTCGACGGCGGTAAGTTTGACGATCGAGGAGGGCACAAGATGAAAATCCTGGCCAATGGCGAAACAGTCAAACTCTACCTCGATGGCGTCTTCGGTGTGGAAATACCCTTTGCCGCCAGCAGTGGCATCAGCTTCGGATTCGCTACCTACTGCGATGAGGCCGGCAACATTGCCATTGGGTATTTTGACAATGCCGTGATCAAGGGTGGATCAGTTCCATTCGTAGCTCAGGGTAACATCGAGGGCTACTCGGTGCAGGATGGAAATATCCTCATCGAATACACCGGCACGCTCAAGAGTGCCACGCAGGCGACCGGACCCTACGCCCCGATTGCCGGTGCAGCCTCACCCTATTCGGTCACTCCAGCCAAGGCAGCTGAGTTCTTTATCGCTGAATAGGCACCTTGTATTGCAGCCGGCTCCTCATTCCTGAGGAGCCGGTTTTTTTTTGCAAGGCACCGATTCAAGGACAAATCAAGGCTCCCGGATGATCACCGTTTGATTGGCTGCAACATCCCTGAGTGTCTGCTCGTGACCACTGGGCCAACGAACTTTTATTTCAGCCACTCGCTGCGCGTCACCCAGTCCGAAATAAAGGGGAAGGCTGCTCTGAGCCAGGTAGCCTGACTTGCCATCATGCCATCGGGTGAAAAGTCTCTCTCCAAGCTTCAGCTCGACTTTGGCCCCAAGGCCCTGACGGTTGGATCGGCTCCCCACAAGCCGCAGTTTCAAGTGGTTCAAGTGACCCTTTTCAGCAAGGTCACTCATCAGAAGCTGAGGTCGATCGTTGAATTCATTGGTGACGATATCCAGGTCGCCATCATTGTCCAGATCCAGCAGGACCGAGGAGCGGGTGCTGAGTGTTCCCAGAACCTGCCTATCTCCTGAATGCCCCTGGCATTGGTCGTGATCTCGGTGCGGACCATCGCATTGCAGGGTAAACCAGACTTTTTCGGTCCGACCATCGGCTCTGGGCTCCACCCCAAGGACAAATTCGCTGTCCACAAATCGCTTACCGTCCTCATTCAGTAACACCGAATTAATGCCGTAGCGAAAGGGATACCCCATCCCGGCTGCCAAGAACACATCCTCAGCCCCATCAGCATTGAGATCCCCCACACTGGCGCCCCAGGGCCAGTAGGTTTCCGCATTAAAGGCATCAGAGCCTTCTTGGTATCCCCCTGCAGCATTGGATAGGTAGAGTGCGTTGCCAAAAAGATTGTTGCCTGATCCTTGCAGGTAGGTCTCATCCCACTGCAGCTTGCAGAAAGACTCACTCTTGGCCTTTTCACTGTCGGGGTGAAACTTGAGTGCTTGAAGGGTTTGCCCCTGAGACATATCCGAGTGCATGTCGGTCACCATCAGGTCCACCCTGCCATCCAGGTTGGCGTCAAAAAAATTGAGTCCCATGGCTCCCCAAGGCGTCTTGGGAAAGAACTCCATCGTGCGATCTTCAAATCCCTTTCCCTGAACATTGAGATAGAAATGGTCATCTCCCTGCATGTTCACCAGGTAAAGGTCAGGATAACCATCCAGATTGACATCAGCCGTGGCCACTTCGCCTGTCCAGTGATTGTCCCGCAAGCCCAGTTCAGCTGACACCTCAGCGAAGGTGCCATCCCCACGCCCTTGATAAAGCAATGTAAACTCCGATCGCTCAGGAAAAAGGTGTCCAGAGAATGCATCGGCATAAGCATGGAAGAAGCCTCCTCTGCCTTGCGAATCATCCGTGTAGCGCCCTACATAGGTGACCACCAAATCCAAATTCCCATCCAAGTTGTAATCAAAGAAGAGGGCACCTGAGGCATGGCCAACATAGTTCAGCCCAGAGGATTGGGTCGCATCCACAAAGCGTCCATTCCCTTGATTGAGGAACAGCCGATTACCGTGACGTACTGTGGTCACAAACAAATCCGGATCCCCATCATTGTCGACATCGGCAAAGGCGGCAGCGACAGATATTTGATCCTTACAGGCCAGCCCAGATTGGGCCGTCCAGTCCTCAAACCGTCCCCCTCCCAGATTCCGCCAAAGCTGATTGGATCCACCCTGAGTGGTCCAATAGAGGTCCGGCAAGCCATCGGCGTCCACGTCCGCCGCGGCCACCCCATTACCATGATCGTAGTGGGCCGCCTTGTAGGTGAGAGCCGCGTCATCCACCACACCATGCTCGAAAGCAATGCCACTGGAGAGGATCTCATCGGAAAAGGAGAAATCATGTCGGGCCTGCCAGAAGGCAGCCTGCTTGAGCTGGTATACGCGTCGCGCTTCTAGGCGATTGATGGCATATTGATGTTCAGGTGAGGGCTCGGCTCCCTTCAAGGAAACGGATGCGAGGATCACCATAACGGCCCAACCGGCACCCTTCACTCCGCCGCCGCGGCCAGCTCCAAACCGATGCCCCTGGCATCCATTGATAGCAGTGGGAGTTCTGAACCAGCATGGAGCCAATGGTATGGAGGGCATGATGTTGAGCAAAAAGGGACTGAAGCAAAAAGTCCAGCAAGGATTATAGAGTCAGACCCCTTGAAGCACCGATGGAGTTGGGCTGTTTTTCCTGTCTTCAAGGTCCACCAAACTCTAAAATGGAAAGATGCTTCGATTGATCAGTAACTCGACCTTGCTCGTTGCATGTGGCTGGTTGGTGGGGCTAAAGGCTGACCCAATAGTCTGGTCCGATTTCCCAGGGTATCAGCGCGTTCCCCTCTCCATAAAGTCTCAGCCTGAATCGAACCCTTTTTACCTACCTAGGATTGAGGACACACTCGGAGGCATTGATTTTGTGAACCGGCTGGATCCCAAGCGGAGTCTAAACAATCAGATCCTGCTCAACGGGTCAGGAGTGACTGCCGGTGATGTGAATGGCGACGGATGGTGCGACCTCTATTTTTGCGGGTTGGATGCACCCAATGCGCTCTACCTCAATTTAGGCGACTGGCGCTTTGAAAGGGTCGTCCATGCCGGGGGAGCCGAGTGCAGCGATCAGTCCTCCACTGGGGCTGCTCTGGCAGACATGGATGGCGATGGGGATCTGGACTTGCTGGTGACCGGACATCGTCGTGGGGTGCGATCCTTCGCCAATAATGGTCAAGGCACTTTTACCGAAACCACCGCTGCCTGGGGCTTGGAAGGCAATCAGCCTGGAGCCTCGATGGCATTGGCCGACCTGGATGGCAATGGCTGGATTGATCTTTATGTGGTCCACTATCGCAATGACACGCTGAGAGATCTACCCGAAGGGCAGTTTGATATCCGCATGAAGGATGGCAGGTATCAGCTGCTCTCCTACAACGGTATCCCAGCTGAGGATCCTCGGGTCAGGGGGCGTTTTGATTTCGATCGAAGCAGCGGCATCATGGAAAATGGGGAGCCTGATCAACTGTATCTCAACCACGGAAAAGGCAAACTGGTCAAGGCCCAGTGGGGACGGGATCATTTTTTCAGTGCACCGGGAAAGCCTGCATCTGCTGCTTATGACTGGGGGCTTTCGGCCATCATGCAGGACATCAATGGTGACGGAGCCCCTGACCTCTACGTCTGCAATGATTTTCAATCGCCCGACCGATTCTGGATCAACCAGGGGGATGGGAGTCTGCTACCTGCAGGCTCGCAGCAATGGCGACAATCCAGTCTCTTTTCCATGGGCGTGGACTTGGCTGATGTCGATCGAAACGGATACACTGACCTGTTCGTCGTTGACATGCTAAGCCGGCAGCACCAACGAAGGATGGTTCAAGTCATGGATGGCATGGCTTTCGGTCAGTTCAGGGATAACCAGTCGAGCCTGCCACAATCCCCGCGAAACACACTCCTGATGCAACAACCCGATGGCCACTTCGCTGAATTAGCTCGCTTGGCTGATGTGGCTGCC
The DNA here is from genome assembly GCA_023257935.1 of Verrucomicrobiota bacterium. Lineage (GTDB taxonomy): Bacteria > Verrucomicrobiota > Verrucomicrobiia > Limisphaerales > AAA164-E04 > UBA7971. Next base: position 4,289 of record JALRAZ010000273.1, on the reverse strand, counting down.
TCGGAGTGGTCGTGGTGTCCCGTATTCATAGACGTAGATCTGGATGGTTATGAGGACCTACTCATCACCACCGGCCACGACCGAGATGCCCAGCATGCTGATATAGCTCGCCAATTGGATGAGATGAGCTCAGGCAACCGCATGTCTCATGAACAGAAGTTGGCTTCGAGGAAAGCATTCCCTCGACTTGAAACCCCCAACATTGCCTTTCACAACCAAGGTGATGGCACCTTTAAGGAGGTCGGTGCTTCCTGGGGGTTTGCGGCTCTTGAAGTTTCCCACGGCATGGCGCTGGCAGACCTAGACAATGACGGAGATTTGGATGTCGTGATCAACGCTCTGAACCACCCGCCGCTGATTCATCAGAATCAGACTACCCAGGCTCGCGTGCGTGTGGAGCTAAGGGGTAGCGGAGGGAACACTCAGGGGGTTGGAGCGACCATTGAAGTGGTTGCCCCTAAGCTCCCCATTCAACGCCAAGCCATCCTTGCTGGGGGGCGCTATCTGTCGAGTGATCAGCCCACAAGAACCTTTGCCGTGAGGAGCCCTCAGGACAGAGTGAGTATCCGTCTCCGCTGGCGTGATGGCTCGACCGACCTGCATAGCGACCTTCCTGCCAATCACCTCTATCGTTTTGTTCAGGGTGGCTCGCCTGATCGGATACAAGATACCGCGGTGACAAAACCGAAGCCACTTTTCAGGGATGTCTCCGACCGCCTGCCTCATGTGCACCAGGAAACAGACCGAAATGGCCTGAGCTCGCAGCCCATGGTCCCCCGCTCACTCGATAGCCTCGGCCCAGGCATCACCTGGTTCGATTTCAATCAAGATGGTTGGGACGACCTATTTGTTGGGGGTGGGCGAGGTGGACAAATGGGGGTCTATCGCAACCAAGGTGGCCAAGCATTTGTGCGTCAGCGGGCCAAAGCTTTTGACTCAGCCCTGCCTCAAAACCAGACCACACTGCTCGCATGGCGGGCCTCGCAGGGGGCGATGTGGTTGATGATGGGCCAGTCCGCTGGCCCATCCCCCACTCAGACCAATAGCGGGGTCCAGGCCTTCTCCATGGTCCATGGCAGCAGCCAACTACTCCCTGCTTCGCCGGGAAGCAGCCCAGGACCGCTGGCCATGGCCGACTGGGATGGTGATGGCGATTTAGACCTGTTTGTTGGGGGGCGGTACCGACAGGGTGACTATCCAACGGCTCCCCTGAGTCAGTTCTGGGAAAACAAGCAAGGTAAATGGTCTCTGATGCCCGTGTCTGAATCAGTCACCGCCTCCCTTGGCATGGTCAGTGCCGCGCTTTTCTCTCAACTTGCAGGCGACCCTCTCCCGGAACTGGTCGTTGTCTCCGAGTGGGGAGAAATGGTGATTCTTGAAAACCAGCAAGGCGGCTGGAACCGCCGGCCTAGCCCCATGAGATCGATCCACGGCAATCAGCCTTCTCCAAAGGGCTGGTGGACCAGCCTGACCTCCATGGATGCCGATGGTGATGGCCGTATGGACCTGGTGGCTGGCAATTGGGGACACAATCATGAGCGTGCTCACCCAAGGCACCAACCCCTGGGAATTTACTACTCCCAGGGTGCAACACAAGGCGTCCCAGGGCTGATTGAAACTTACAGACTACCTGAATCAAGGGGGGACTATCCCATCAGGGATTGGGCACACCTTGCTGACTTCATGCCCTGGGTGGGGCAGGCGTTTGGGTCTTTTACCCAGCTTGCCAAGTCCACGATCCAGGAGCTCCTGGATGCCAGCCCTGAGGCGATGGATCAGCTACAGGCCTCCTTTTTCCAATCGGTCATCCTGCTCAATCGTGAGGACCACTTTGAACTGCACCCCCTTCCTGACCCAATACAGTGGAGTCCTGTTTTCGGCATGGGTGTTGGCGATTTCAATGGAGATGGATGGGAAGACTTGGCTGGCAGTCAGAATTTCCATGGAGTCTCCGAACGCGACAGTCGTCAGGACGCAGGGGCAGGCTTCATTATCCTGGGATTAGGCGACGGATCTTTTGAATGGATGCATGGCAATGAGTCCGGAATCCTGCTCCCTGGAGAAGGACGTGGGATGGCTGTGGCGGATTTTAACCTTGATCACCGCCCCGATCTGGCAGCCATCCAACGTCACGCAGCCACGCACCTGTTTGCAAATCAATCTGGTAAGCCAGGTTTGACTGTTGAGCTAAAAGGCACACAAGACAACCCCCAGGCCATCGGTGCTCGCATGCGATTGGTTTACCAGGATGGGTCGGTAGGGCCAATGCGTGAGATCCATCTGGGTGAGGGTTACTGGTCCCAATCCTCCGCCACCCAGATTTTGGGCATCCGCTCACCTGTCAAGGCAGTTGAAATCATCTGGCCTGAGGGTGTGAGTCAGCATTTCCCCCTACCTGAGGCAAACCAACGTGGCGGGAAAATCATTATCCGCTACCCATCAAATAGTTAGGTAACCAAACCCAAAGCTTACTTCGAGTGGGAAGCCCAAGGTCTCAAGCGTGCTTCCATGCCATTTGGCTTTGAAACGCCTTCAAAAAAGGAAAAGGACCGCCAATAGCCCGATATTGCTTGACGGAGTGAGGCTTTTTTCAGGCAAATACTCCCATGGGTTTGAAGCACCAACCATCCGGCAAGACCAAAAAACGGCACGAGGAGCCCACGAGATCTTTCAACAAGATCATGGCTGCCAATCGGTCAGAGATAGCCATACGGGTGTTCCGCGCTGCCACAGAGTTGCGCAAAAAAACCGTTGCCATCTACGCTCAGGAGGATCGCTTTTGCATGCACCGTTTCAAGGCGGACGAAGCCTACCAGGTCGGAGCTGGCAAGGGACCGGTTGCTGCTTACCTGGATATTGAGGCCATCGTCGAAACAGCCAAAGCCAAAGGAGTGGAGGCCATTCACCCAGGCTATGGGTTCCTCAGCGAAAACCCCCAGTTGGCACGAGCCTGTCAACAGGCAGGAATCGTTTTCATCGGACCCAGCCCCGAACTGCTAGACATGATGGGCGACAAAACCGCAGCGCGGGCTGTTGCCCAGCGTATCGGCATTCCCACCCTACCTGGCACCGACGAACCCATCACAGTCAGAAAGGAAGCCATTAAAAAGGCACGCGAGATTGGGTTTCCCTTAATCATCAAGGCCGCCTTCGGTGGAGGCGGTCGAGGCATGCGCGTTGTTCCCGATGCAGATCAACTTGATTCATTGCTTGATGAAGCTCAAAGCGAAGCCGAGAGAGCTTTTGGCAACCCTGCGGTTTTTCTGGAGAAATTCATTGGCCGAGCCAAGCACATTGAGGTGCAAATTCTCGCAGACAAGCACGGCAATGTTGTGCATCTCCACGAGCGGGATTGTTCGGTTCAGCGACGCCATCAGAAAGTCATTGAGGTAGCTCCAAGCTACGGCTTACCGCCTGAACTGATTGCTCAGATGTGTCAGGATGCCGTCAAGCTGGCACGGGAAATCCGTTACGAAAATGCCGGTACGGTAGAATTCCTTTACGATCTGGATCAACACCAGGCCTATTTCATTGAGATGAATCCCCGTATCCAGGTTGAGCATACAGTGACCGAGGAAATCACCGGGATTGATTTGGTGCGTAGCCAAATCCTCATTGCGGAGAATCATCGACTCCATGAGGCTATTCTAGGGATCCCTACTCAGGAAGCCATCCCTCGCCACGGCTATGCCATCCAGGCACGCGTCACCACCGAAGACCCTGCCAATCATTTTACCCCCGATTACGGCAAACTGCTGGCCTATCGTTCGCCGGGAGGCCTGGGCATCCGACTTGATGGGGGCATGGGGTATTCAGGAGCGGTGGTCACGCCATTCTACGATTCGATGCTGGTGAAATTAATCACCTGTGGTGGCACTTATGAAAATGCCATGGATCGGATGCATCGTGCCTTGGCAGAATTCCGCATTCGCGGGGTCAAAACCAACATCCCGTTCATTGAAAATGTCATCGACCATGCCGACTTTCGTTCAGGCCAGGCGACCACACGATTGATCGACACCACACCGGAATTGTTTGATTTCAAGCCTAGACGGGATCGAGCCTCACGACTCCTGAACTTCCTTGCCGAGGTCACCGTCAATGGCAACCCGCATCTCAAGGCTGGACGCCCTCAGGTCGAAGTCATTTCACCCAAGCCCATGTTGATGCCGCGTACGGTCTGGTCATAGGTGAATTGAATGCAGTCACGGTACTCGGTCAAGGCCTGTTGGATCGCCGCCTCGCCACTGATGGGGACGCCGTGCACGCCCACCAAGTGCTCGGGACGC
>JALRAZ010000510.1 GCA_023257935.1 Verrucomicrobiota bacterium | reverse complement strand
GGGCGCAGGTTCGGGCTCAGTTTCGGGCTCAGTTTCGGGCTCAGTTTCGGGCGCAGGTTCGGGCTCAGGTTCGGGCTCAGGTTCGGGCTCAGGTTTATCGTCGTTTTGGATGGTGATCTGCCAGGAGAATGATTTGGCCTGGTCGAGGTTTTCCCAAACCAGTTGCCAAGTTTCATCCTCTTCGGCAATCCCATCGCCGTGCAGCATCCAGGTAAGCGGTCGTTCACGATGGGTGATGCGGTATACGCGGTGGGCATAATAGTCTGAAAGATAGAGCATATTGCCATCTTCGCTGAAGCGCAGCACATCCTTGCCATTGCCGTATAGGAAACCCTGCAAACCAGTGATGAACGGGGTGATCGTACCAGAGGGGTCCACCCTTAGCACTTGGCCTTCATTGCCGAGGGCCACTGCCACATACAAATCGGTTCCCATGAGACCTCCCGGACTAAAAGCCAAGGCATGCGGGGGCCAGGGAAGGTCATCCAGCCACAGTTCAAGGCCACGCTCAGGATGCCATCGTTCGATGCAATCGCACCCTCGATCAAAAGCAGCCAGATAAAGCCAATCTCCGAAGGGACTTTCTGGGGGAGGGAAGGCAAGTGTGCGGAAAGCCTTGCCTCCGGGGGATCCCTTGAGGGTTTGGTCGATGCCGAAGTGAACTTGATCAGGAGTGGCCTGAAATCCATTTTCTTCCAGATTATCCGACCATAAAACCTCCAAAGCCCCATCGGGATGCACTGAGACCAGATCGCCTGGATAGCCAACAGAATTGGCCAGTAGCAACATGCCCTGTGACCAGGAATGCTCACCAAAGAGCATGCCTCCGGGTTCGCCTGGCCCCTCTGGGAGACCGATCCCAGTCCAGTCGAGCAGTTGATGGTCGCGATTGAAGACTTGAATGGTCCCCCCCCAGTCTCCCTCTCGGCCGCCGTCTCGGTTGTTGGAGCTGATGTAAAGGCCATCTTGAAAACCATTACCCAGAGGGGGAATGGCCAGGCTGGTGGGGTCCGCTTCAGCCGGTAACTCAACAAGCAATGCGACCTGTTTCCCATCCCAAGAGATGTGGAAGATATTGTCTGGTCTGGTTGACTGGTGAACCGTCGTCTGCGCGACATAAAGGCCGTCGTCCAACCAAGTATGTCCTCGTGAGCTGAGCACGGCTGTCGGCCTTGTGAGATCCACTAGCATTTCGATGCCGAAGGCCTCTGGGAGTTGAACTTTTTGGGTGTCCGGATCAGACGATAACTGAGGGGATGGCAGCCCTGCTTGGATACGTCCCGCAGGAAAAACAAAGGTTTCGGCGAGGGGTTGATAATCTAAACCGGCTGCAGCGCTGCCGTCCTGACTGTTGATTTGATAGGAAAGATCAACGGACACCGGACTGGAGAGAGTTGGGAGCCAAACCACTTTTGACCAACCGCTACTTCCTTCGACTATATGCGTTGAGGCCGGTGCCAATAGAATTGGCTCCTCTGCCCCAGTGGCAGGGCCAACCAACAAAAAGCCTAGAATCAGTGCCATGTTGGCTAGGGTCCTTCCAATGCGACTCTTAGCCAGAATTGTCATGGGCGTGCGATGTGTGGTTGCGAACACCATGATGGTCAAACACCCTTTACTGAGATGAATCTTCACCCCAGCTAGGTTGAAAGCAATATTTATTCCAATGACTGTGGTGGGATGGAAACCACGATGCCCGATGGCATGAGGCCTTTGTTTTTAATGTGATCGGAGGCTTTGCCTGCGAATGAGGTAGTGGCTGCAGAGAAGCATGGAAGTG
>JALRAZ010000184.1 GCA_023257935.1 Verrucomicrobiota bacterium | reverse complement strand
GTAGCAGCGCTCCAGCTAACTATGACATTGTTTTTCGCATCATGGATGCCAAAGAAGGGGGCAGCACGCATTGGGCTGAACAGCAAACCGTGACCGTAGACAAAGGTTATTTCAGCATTTTGCTCGGAGAAGGATCCGTGTATGACAGTGATCCGAGGCCCGCTTTATCAAGCGTGTTCAATGATCCAAGCGCATCAGATCGTTTCGTGGAATTGACTGTTTTGGGGCTTCCAGGCGGGAATGTCACCATCATGCCAAGACTACGATTGATTTCATCACCTTTTGCCTTCAAAGCAGCCAGTGCGACCACGGTTGGAGACGGTTCTGGCAACGCAATGATTTATAAAGATGGTAGCAAACTTCACCTCGGCACTGGAGCAGCTCCGATGCTCTCACTATCAGAGGATGGTACAGCGGTAGCAGATGGAAAACTGGTTACCAACTTACCCACCTGGGGTAGCGGAATAACCATCAACAACGGCTCATCCACCACATCCCTGGGAGCTCAAAATGCGAGTTACTTTCACTTCGAGACCGATCGACCAGCCTATTATTTCAATCGCCCCCTGCATGTCGCTGGGGATATACGCACTTACGACCGGGATATGATACTTGGCTCAAGCAACCGCCCACAGACACAAATCAAAATCCACAGCGCGCAAGATCAAATCGATTTCTCAGCAAAAGACGTTTTTTTTCGCAGTAACTCTCAGTATCTAAATTTGGAAGTCGATGAAAACGCTGTTGATCTTGTAACTAGCTCGCCAAATTTTTACATGAACAAACCTTTAAAAGTTTCGGGAAGGATTCAAAGTTCGGAGATGCTGGTGGAAGGATGGATAGGCAGAAGTGCCCATAACAATGGAGCGCTGGTTGGCAGCTATAATAATGTGGGAGGCAATGCTCGTGCCACCAACCCTATTTACACCATTGGATCCAATTACAAGCCAGGATCTGAAACTTTGGAAAATTTTTATGGCATCGGCTACTCTGACGGATCCGCTTCATTCCTTTCAGGGTCTGCTAGTGGTTGGGGCTTGTATGTCGCATCTGATGGCGACGCGAGAACTTTTCTAAGTGCTACATCTGGCGCTCATTCATACATCCATCGGGACGGAGGAAGATTGGGTATTGGCACATCAACCCCTGGTGAGACTCTTGATGTGAACGGAACCCTACGTGTCAGTAGTTACACTTATCTGAAGAGTCGAATCTACGGTACAGGGAGTCAGTATTTCTATGTCAACAATGCCCACGATAATGGTGTGGAGATTGTAGGGCACACGCATAACAATGGGCGCATAGGCAACCCCTCTATTCAATGGGACGATGGCTATATCACTGAACTTTGGGCTAGCGTGCAAGGCTCCGACAGAAGACTGAAGAAGGATATCGTTCCTGCGGCTGATGATGAGGTGCTCGATCTCATCGAGAGGATTCCTTTTTATCAGTATCGGCTCCGTTTTAATAATGATGAAAAAATGATCAACCAGGGACGAGATCCAGATGGGTATTATTATGGTGTCTTGGCTCAAGAGCTTCGCGAACTCTACCCAAATGTTGTGAAATCAAGCGGCAACTTTGCCGACTTAGACGAATCAGCAACGGACGAAGAAACCATAAGATCAAACCATTGGTATGTGGAAAAGGACAGGTTGGCTGAATTGGCCTTGGGTGGGGTGAAGGATCTCAGTCGATCGCTTAAGGAAAAAGATAAGCGCATTGATGAATTGGAAAAAGACAACCTGACAATTAAAGCGGAACTCAAGCTGCTTAAGGACCAGGTAGCAGCCTTACTAAACCGCTAACAACAACGAGTCTTCGCTAGGTAGCCCTCTCGGTTAGGCAGATAACGCAGGAGCACTCGAATCGCCGCACTACGGTAGAGGAGTGGTTAGCACTAGCTATGAATTCAACTGGCGACTAGGGATTAAGTAGCAATTGCTCCAAACGATCCAATCGCTCCTCAAGAGTGTCAATCTTGGCTTGTTTCTCCGCGAGAATCTTACCTAGCCGGTCAATTTCCAAATCCTTTTCTTCCTTAAGTTCCTGCACCCCCTTCAATGCAATAATCCCCAAAGAGGTATAGTTCACGCTCTTGGTCGCTTGCTTATCCTCGGCCTCGAAAGTAGAAACCAGCTCTGGAAAAAAAGGCTCGAGTTCTTGGGCAATCAGCCCCCTCTCCTTAGGTGAGTCTTGACCATCATCCTTCCAACGAAACTGCGGTACCTTGACTCCCATCAGCGAATCCAAAACTTCACGATCATCGGTGATGTCTTTCTTAAGGCGCTGGTCTGAGGCAAAATTCCAACCTGAATCACCGTTCCACTGAGCATACCGGGTTCCAGAACCTTGCTTCAGTCCTGTTCCCCTGATATAAAAAGACTCGCCCCTACCATCATAATTAAAATTACTCCTCCCAAAGTCGAGATATTTTCCGTTATTAGCAAAGTGTCTGATCCCGCTGGTGTTTCTAATGTTCAAGGGCTGACCCGATTGATAGTAAAATTGAATATGAGCCCCCGAAGTAGCTCCCGAAGAGGTTATACCACTGCCAATTACACCCCACCCATCACCACGGTAAGTTAAGGCAAACTGGGCCGCACCATTGGATCGCGCACCTTCGCCAATGCGAAACTCAGCACCTTGATTTGCCCAAACCTCTCCACCGCCTCTGGAATCCAATGCCAAAACAGGATGCGAAAGGTCTTCGTAAGTCGTGATGAAATTTGAATTGATATACACATCATTATACCCCCCATCAGGATTGATTCTGATCCTCTTGTTTACCGCATCCATGTCGACAACCGTGACGCCCTCGAGTGCTAGCTTGGAAGTCATCACTTGCCCCTCAACCGTAAGGTTGCCTCTCACCTCCAATGCGCCTTCATTGATCGTCCCACCTTCAAAATCACCATTATAATTTGGCCGCCGCCTGAAAAACTGGCCCAAAGCGAGTGAGAAGTTTTGAATAAACAAAACAACTCACAATGAAGCAAAAAAGACACAAACCAGAAGAAATCATCCGCTTGTTGCGAGAGGCCGATAGTAGCGATCTGAACCAGGAGGCGTTCTGTAGGCAGAAGCAAATATCCATAGCAACTCTCCATCGTTGGCGCAAAAAATACGGCCTCATGAGTGAAGCCGATGCCAAACGGTTGAAAGCCCTGGAGAAGGAAAATGCCGAGCTCAAGAAAATGTATGCCGAGGCCATGCTTGGAATCAAAGTTCTCAAGGAGACCATTGAAAAAAAGCTTTGAGCCCCGCTCATCGCCGCGATCTTGCCAGACAGGCCAAGAAGGAGGAAGGTTGCTCACAACGACAGGCTTGCCGTTTCTTTGAAATCAATAGGTCCACGTTCCGATACGAAGCTAAGTTTCCGTCATCATACCGCTTTGCTGTGGAACAGGCCATTGTCAGGCTTAGTCATGAATACCCGGAATGGGGAGCAGATAAGATTGGGAGGTTAGTGCGTAATGAGAACCATAGAGTCAGTAATGATCGAGTCAGGCAGGTTCGTCGGCAAGAAGGGCTCCTGGTTCCACCTCCAAAGAAAAAGCAGCGGCGATTGGGGCAATCCACTGGACGGCACCCGCAGAAGGCATCCTATCCTGGGCATGTATGGACTTGGGATTTTATCCATGACTGGACACTCAAAGGAGGCAGTTGCCGGATCTTGAGTGTTGTCGATGAATACACGCGCCAGGCCCATTGTCTCCATGTGGCCAGACATATAGGTTCCAAGACAGTTCAAGCACTCATGGAAAAAATGATCGACAAATACGGAGCACCTGACTTCATCCGATCGGACAATGGTCCAGAGTTTATCGGTCGTTCATTGGGAGAGTGGCTCAAGGAACAGGGTATCAAGACGCTCTACATAGATCCTGGTAGTCCATGGCAGAACGGGTATGTCGAAAGTTTCCACGACAAGTTCAGGAGAGAATGCCTGGGGCGTGAAATATTCTATACTCTCACCGAATGTCGGCTTGTGGTGAATGATTGGAAACGGAAATATAACCAAGTTCGCCCACATAGAAGTCTCGGGATGCAGACCCCAGTGGAGTTTGCCAAGAACCATTCAAACCGCGCCAAGATTCTTCCTGCGTTACGGCCTACGGCCTCCACTCCGGAAGAATCTTGCACCACCGCCCCGGCGTGATATGATCACCATAATTTCTCACTCAACTTGGGCCAGAAAGTCGACGGCCGGCAGTTTTTTTGTATGATTTATGAATCCTAATGGAGGAAGCTTCACACAGTTACTAATTTGCATTT
>JALRAZ010000161.1 GCA_023257935.1 Verrucomicrobiota bacterium | reverse complement strand
CCCTCATACTCGATTTCTGGTAAAAGAATATGTCGACTATATCTAATTAAATCATCATCATTCATAGAGCATCAAAATTTTAACTTGAAAAATTATGAACAAATATATTTTAGAAAAGCGAGCGTTCCTGAAATATAGAATGCTGAACCTAAAAGACATCTAAAAAGAGTATGCAATTTACAACAAGGGAGTTTGCAAGCATTAGCTGATAATTTAGCAGGCTCATGAGTTTGTTTTGCCAACAATGTTTTTTTCCAATCAACTAATTCTTTGTGATCGTGAGCTGTAATTTTTTTTGTGTTAGCCATTTGTTTTACCTCATAAAAATGAGGTTTAATGGTAACACTCGCGCAATCGTTGAACAATAAAAATTGGGGTGGCTGATGGGGCTCGAACCCACGACAACAGGAATCACAATCCTGGACTCTACCAACTGAGCTACAGCCACCATTATCAAAATGGCCTGCCCGACAGGAATCGAACCTGTAACCCCCAGCTTAGAAGGCTGGTGCTCTATCCAGTTGAGCTACGGGCAGCTAACTTTTAAACAAAGCAACCGTTACAAGCACAAACTTATCATTTGTTTAATGGTCGGGGTGGAGAGATTCGAACTCCCGACATCCTGCTCCCAAAGCAGGCGCGCTACCAGGCTACGCTACACCCCGAACGCGAAATTATGTCTTAAATCGCCTCTTTGGTCAAATATGAATAATAGTTATTTATCTAGTAAAATAGCCCTTTGATTAAAGGTAAAGTTATGACAGCAAAAATAATTGATGGTAAGCAAATAGCGAAAGATTTACTAGAAAATATTCGCTTAGAAATCATTGAAAGGACAAATCAAGGGCAACGTAACCCTTGCCTCGCAGTTATTTTAGTAGGCGATGATCCAGCATCTGAGGTCTATGTAAGAAATAAGAAAATTGCATGTGAAAAAGTTGGGATCAAATCATTATCTTATGATGTTGAAAGTAATATTTCTCAAGCCGAGCTATTAGCAATTGTTAATAAGCTAAATGTTGATAAAGATGTCGATGGGATTTTAGTCCAATCTCCTCTACCTGATCACATTAATGAAGAAGAAATTATTCATGCCATTCACCCGAATAAAGATGTCGATGGCTTTCACCCGATGAATATTGGCTTATTAGCTTTGAGGCAACCGAGGCTTAGATCATGCACACCTTACGGCGTTATTAAAATGTTAAAAGCAACAGGTATTGAATTAAAAGGCTTAGACGCAACCATTGTTGGTGTCTCGAATAATGTTGGAAGGCCCATGGCTTTAGAGCTTCTTCTCGAGGCTTGCACTATTACATCATGTCACAGCAAAACCAAGGACCTCGAACAAAAAGTAAGGCAGGCAGATTTAGTTGTCGTTGCCGCTGGAAGGCAAAATTTAGTCAAAGGAGAGTGGATCAAAAAAGGTGCTATTGTAATTGATATAGGTATTAATCGGATTGATGGCAAGCTTGTTGGTGACGTGGAATTTGATTCGGCTAGTAAAAATGCAGGCTACATTACTCCTGTTCCTGGAGGGGTTGGTCCAATGACTGTGGCAACGCTCATGGAAAACACTTTATTGGCTCAAAAGTTAAGCTAGATACTTTTCATAATCATCTAAAAAGTGTAAACTCACCGCCTTAAATTAATCCTCAGGCAAGGGTTGGGTGGCTGTTGAAGTCAGACGGGTTGGCAACCAGGTGACCTGGGTCATGGATGGCCACATTATCGCGACGATCTCCGAGGACTTGACCCTTTTTGGTGGGGGAAATGTGATGATTGGTTATAGCGATCCATTTTCCTCGATCGCCAATCCGGGGGAAGAAAACTTTGTCCTGTTTGATAATGTCAGGGTTGTTTCCATCAGTCAGGGGGCTTTTTTGCCCGAGGTGGGCGTGAAGGTTGAAGGCAGTGTGGTGGAAGACCCGGACAGTGGTTTGAGTCAATTCCAGCCAAATCCAGTTGCCGAGGATCAGGCTGCGGCCACCTTCACTTTGAGTCGAACAGGTGATGCTGACTCGTCCTTGAAGGTAAGCTATCGCCTCGAAGGATCTGCTCGAGAGGGTGTCGACTATCGAGCTCCTGCTTCTCATGAACTTGTCTTTGCTGCCGGTGAATCCTCCATCAGCCTGGAGCTGAGTCTGATCAATGATGCCGAGGAGGAGATGGATGAAACCATCGTGCTTGTGATAGAACCTGATGCTTCCTACGAGACTGCCGCAGGCAAATACGCTCAGATTCCTCTGTTGGATGATGGAGACAGCGGCCTGCCTCTTCCAGATGTGCTGGCTGGAGCCACCGTGATCTTTGAAGAGGATTTTGAATCTGATGTGTCGGGTCAATGGACCATCAATCGTAGCAGCGATGACACCTCTTCGACCTTTGGTTACGACTACTCTGTGGATGGCATCCCTCCTGCACCCAGTGGGGCGGGCAAGACCACCCGCGGCCTCAAATTCACGGCCAATGAATCCGAGGGAGTGGCTGCCCACATCATGGCCAGCCCAACGGGTAAGTCATTTGAGGGCGATCATGCTCTTGTGTTCGATCTCTGGATGAATGTCAACGGACCTATGCCGGGTGGGGGTGGGGGATCCACCGAATTCGCAGCAGCCGGGATTGCTACCACTGGGGATCATATACAGGTTGGGGACGAACTGTCTGATGGGGCCTGGTTTCTTCTGACCGGTGAGGGCGGGTCTTCTAGGGATTTTCGATTTTTTCTCAATCAGGATTATTTGATGGATGATCGTGGGGTTTACTTGGCAGGAAGTCAGGATGCCAGCAATGCCTACTACGCCTCGATTTTCCCCGAGGGCAAGACAGCTCCGGCATTGCAGGTCAGCGAATTCCCAGCCCAAGATGGGGCGACATCTGCTGGGCAGGTCGCTTTCCAGTGGGTTCAGGTGCAGCTGATCAAACAAGGAGACAACGTGACCTGGAGTCTGAATGGCACTGACATCGTTCAGGCCAGCCAGTCAACGGCTCCATTCAAGGACGAGGGCAATATCTTTCTGGGCTACAGTGACTGGTTTGCCTCGGTCTCGGACAATGACTTCATGAGCTTTGGGTTGTTTGATAACCTCAGGGTCTATCAGCTTTCCAGCTCGACGGTGGCACTGGCCATCGGTATCGAACGGAGTGGTTCTGACCTTCAAATCACCTACAGCGGGAGCCTGCAGTCTGCACCATCTCCAGCGGGACCCTGGCAGCCCGTGGCTGAGGCTGTTTCTCCCTTCTCGGTGGATCCCGCTGCAGCTGCCATGACATTCTATCGTGTGGTTCCATGAGCCGAGGCCAGGACTGAGTTCATCTAAGCGAGTCTCTGATAGTCCCTGTCAGTCGCTGGCTGGGTGCATGAGCTCTAGGGCCGGTCTCCGAAGTTTCCGAAGGGTTGCAGTGGGCTAACTCGTCTTGGTTGTCCGCTATTCGTCGGCTCGTCAGTAATCCGACAAGATCCTGTGCAGGGTGGGTTTCTCTGCAGAGGGCTTTGCTCGCCGATCGGTAGCCCTGCTCTGCCTTGAGGTTGGTGCCTACCTCATCCGACTTGTTCCCTTTAGGATAACCTGTTTGACTTCATGGCATGGCAAGAAACGAGCGATTGCATGGCTGGATTGAGCGCTACGAAGCCTTCCATCAACATCCAATCAACCAGCGCCTGCATTGGGTTTGCATCCCCTTGATCGTCATGAGCCTCATCGGCCTACTCTGGTGCGTCAGATTGCCGATTCCCGCGACTGAGGCGTGGTATCCTGCACCGAACCTTGCCATGGTAGTCATCCTGTCTGCTTCGCTGTACTATCTGAGGCTTTCTTTTTCAGTGCTGATGGGGATGCTCTTTTGGAGTCTGCTTTCTTGCGCTGTGGCTCTTAGTCTGGATGCTAGCCCGCTTTCCCTTTTCAGGTCTTCCTTGGCTGTGTTCGTATTGTCCTGGCTAGGTCAGTTTCTAGGGCATCGCATCGAGGGTCGTAAACCAGCTTTCGTGGAAGACCTTCAATTTTTACTGATCAGCCCCGCCTGGTTAATGAGTTGGCTGCACCAGCATTGGAAACGCGCCATGGCTGGTTATTTCTTCAGCTGCTGCGCGGTGCTCCTCATCTGCGATTGGCTTTTTGCCATGCGGCCGAGGATCGATTTTTCTGATTCACTGACGCGAGTGCCCGGTTATGAAGTGCAGATCGCCCGGGACGCTTGGGGTGTCCCTCACATGCTGGGTAAAAGTCATGCTGACACAGCCTTTGGCTTGGCTTACGCCCATGCAGAGGATGATTTCTCAACCATCCAGGACGTGTTGCTGGCTTCGCGGGGTCAGTTGGCAGCATCAGAAGGCATTCCTATGGCTGCCAACGACTACTACGTTGCGCTGATTCGGATTCGTCAAGGATTGCGGGAGCGATTTGCCTCCCTGGGACCAGAGATCCAGGCTGTGTGTCAGGGTTACGCTGATGGCCTCAATCTCTATGCCAGCCGCCATCCCCATCTTCTCAAACGCCATGCCTGGCCTGCTCAGCCTGAAGACTTGATCGCCGGAGCCATGCACAAATTGCCGATGATGTTTGGCATGCACAATGATCTTGCTCGCGTATTGAACAACCCTGGTCCGGCTCCTGAAATGGCCTCTTGGCTCAATCCCCATCAGGCCCCTGTGGGTTCCAATTTCATGGCTATCGCTCCGACTCGATCCAACGATGGTGCGACTCGAGCGTGCATCAACTCACACCAGCCTTGGACAGGGCCAGTGGCTTGGTATGAGGCGCATCTGTTGAGCGAAGAAGGTCAGAACCTTTACGGCGGGCTCTTCCCGGGTTCTCCGGTCATTTTCCTTGGTCACAATGCCCACATGGCCTGGGGGCATACAGTCAACCATCCCGATCTTGTGGATGTTTACGAGCTTGAGATGGATCCCGATCACCCACTGCGCTATCGCATGAATGATCGATGGCTTGAGCTCGAACAGTCTTACCCAACCCTGGAGGTTCGTCTGTGGCGAGATATTCGCTGGAAGGTACGAAAGGAAGTCCTGCACAGCATCCATGGCCCAGCCATCAGGGTGGGGGATCGGGTGCTGGCGATTCGCTACGCCGGAATGGATGTGGCTTCTCAGTTGGAGCAGTGGTTCTGGATGGGGCAGGCAACCCATCTTGAAGCGTTCAAGGAAGCCATGCGCCGACAGGCCATTGCCATGTTCAACACGGGCTATGCTGACAAGCACGGGAATCTTTTTTATGTTTACAACGGCCTCTTGCCTCAACGCGATGAATCCTTCGACTGGAAGGCTACGGTGCCTGGTAATACTCAGGACACGCTCTGGACTGAATACTTGCCCTTTGATCGACTGCCTCAGGTTGAGAACCCACCCTCGGGTTTCATCCAGAATTGCAACAGCAGCCCCTTTGAGACCACGGTAGGTGAAGGGAACCCTGCTCCTGCCGATTTTTCAAAAGCCTTGGGTATCGAAACCTGGATGACCAACCGAGCCCTCAGGGCCATGGAGCTTTATGGACAGGATAGCGCCATCACCCACGAGGCCTTCTTTCGCTACAAGTATGATAAGCAATATGCCGAAAATTCTCGTCTGCGAGAAAATATCCGACAGTTCCTGCAATCTGAACCAGCAAAGGAGGATGATTCGCTGAGTGATGCGGTTGAAGTTTTGCGAAGTTGGGATGGAGATACCTCGAGCGACAATCGCCATGCAGCTTTAAGTCTGCTCACTTTCCGCCCCAACTCCAATACAGCACGAGCCAACCTGTCAGCCTCGGTTGTGCGGGATCGGCTTCGGCAGGTAGCCAATGAACTCAAACAGCATTTCGGGAAATTGGATGTTCCCTGGGGTGAGGTGAATCGACTGATCCGAGGGGAGGTTGATCTACCCCTTGGAGGAGGGCCCGATACCTTGAGGGCCATTTATGGTAGACCCTTGGGTGATGGTAGGCTTGAGGGTGTTGCTGGAGATTGTTTTTTTCAATTTGTCTGTATTGATTTCTTTTCGTGATCTTTTGTCCGAGTCTCGATGATCCAACCAGGGATGCTTTAAGCACTCCAAAGCCTTCAGACGACGACGTTGATCCTTGACCAACAATTTGTGGATGAAGTCCTT
>JALRAZ010000141.1 GCA_023257935.1 Verrucomicrobiota bacterium | reverse complement strand
TGCTCTGAGCAAAGCAGCGCCACTGGTGGCGATCATCACGGGATCCAACACATAAGGAATCCCTCTCAGGGTGCCCAAAGCGGTGATCACAGCCTGAACTATCGCGCGGGAGTAGAGCATGCCTGACTTGATAGCTGCTGGTCGCAGGCCATCCTCCAGGGCCTCAAACTGCGCTGTGATCAGCGCAGGCCTGACAGGCTGAACCGCAAGCACTTGCTTAGGGTTCTGTGCTGTGATGCAGGTCAGCACCGAAGTGCCGTGTACTGCCAGGCTGGCAAAAGTCTTGAGATCGGTCTGGATGCCAGCCCCTCCGCCACTATCGGATCCGGCGATGGTCAGGGCTATGGGTCTGCGTTGCATGCGGGTCAGTGGCATGGATGCCAGCTGCAACCTAGAACACCCAAGCTGGAATGCAAAGGATGGATCCGATGGGGTTGGCTCACCAGATACCTTTCAGGGCGGTGGCTTGACTTTTGCTGGCGGCATTCGTTAAGTGCCTGCATGCGAGCGACTGGGTGGTTTTGTTGCCTGTTTATGTTGGTGATGGGGTGTCAGAAGGGTGGCTTGCCTCCCCTTCCCTGGGCTGAGGATGAGCCAGTCTGGACTGGGAAGGATGGGTCCGTTGCCGGGCTTGATTCATCAGATAGGATCAAACCAACCATTATCCCCATCCTTGATGCGCCTCTGGGTGGGGTCATTTCGGTGAACCAGCCTCTTCGGTTTGTGATCCTGGATTTCCCGCTCCAGGCCATGCCTGAAATCGACCAGCGGCTTTTCATTTATCGAGGGGAACAAAAGGTCGGCATGGTCAAGATCACGGGCCCCAGGCAGAGCACCCACATAGCGGCTGACTTGGTGGAGGGAGAGGCTAGGGCAGGAGATCAGATTCGCCCTGATTGAGTGCGTTTGAATGTGCGTGGGTCGTCGGCTACGGATTGGAGCCTTGTCACCCCGGTTTGCTTGGATCACACTCCTCAACCATGTTACCCAGAGGATTGTTCAGTCGCCCCGGAGTTGTTTCAAATGGCCTGCTTTGCTTGTTGGCAGTCCTAGTCTGCCTTGGGTCGGGATGCGGCCCAGCTGGATCAGGAGGAGGAGCTAGCGAAGATCCCTACCCCAGCAAGACCGCGACCTTGGTCTGCCCTTGGAATGCAGGGGGTGGTACCGACCGCGTTTCCCGATTTTTGGCCGACGCCCTCAAACAAGAGCTCGGGTCTCCCTTTGTAGTGCAGAACAAGACGGGCGGGAGTGGGGCTGTGGGACACTCCTTTGGTGCCAACGCCAGACCCGATGGTTACACGTTGACCATGGGCACTTTTGAGCTGAGCACCATGCACTGGATGGGTATTTCCGATTTGACTCACGCCAACTACCGCCCGCTCATGCAGGTCAACGCCGATGCTGCAGCGCTAATCGTGCAGCAAGATGCACCCTGGAAGACGATTCAGGACCTGGTTGACCATATCAAGGCCAACCCTGGCAAAGTCCAGATGTCGGGCACGGCTACCGGCGGTGCTTGGGATCTAGCCCGAGCTGGCTGGCAACTGGCAGCGGGTTTGCCAGTCGAAGCAGTCCTGTGGGTGCCGACTTTGGGTTCGGCGCCTTCCCTGGTGGAGTTGATGGGAGGTCATATCGACGTGGTCTGTTGCAGTATTCCCGAGGCCGCCGCCCAGATTGAGGCAGGCGAACTGAGGGTGCTGGGAGTGATGGCCGGCGAACGCTTGGCAGCCTACCCTGATGTGCCTACCTGCAAGGAGGCTGGGATCGACTGGGAGATGGTCGGCTGGCGGGGCCTGCTGCTTCCCAAGGAAACACCCGACACAGTTGTAGCAACTTTGAGCCAGGCACTGGAGAAGATCACAGCCTCTGAAGCCTACCAGAGCTTCATGGAAAAAAATGGTTTTGGGGTTCAGATCCGAATGGGTGAGGCATTTGAGACTTTTCTTGCAGCTGAAGATACCAAATGGGAGCAAGTGATCCAGGCGACGGGATACGCCCAACAGCCATGAAAACGGGTCAAGCCTCTAGCGGCATCGCGGCCCTACTCTGGATGGGTATCGGCCTGATTGCCCTGCTTTTGGCACAGGGCATTCGCCGCCCTGGCATGGTGACCAATCAAGACCCCGGGCCCGCGTTTTTCCCCATCCTACTTGGCAGCTTGCTCCTGGTGGGTGGGATGTGGCGGTGGATCCTTGCCTGGCGCTCGTCACGGCAATCGGTTCAGAAGCCAACACTCGAGGGAGAGCCCTTACCGACTCAAACCAACCCCTCGGGTGGCCGATGGATTTTCTATCGTTGGTTTCCCGCGTTGGTTGCCTACCCCATCCTCATGCCTCAACTGGGATTCCTGCTCTCCAGCAGCCTCTTCGGGGCCTGGATGCTCAAGGTGCAGGGCGCCCGATGGTGGGTTGCCTTGGCTGTGGGAGCAGGTCTCTCCTTTGCCATCTACGGGCTCTTCTCCCGCCTGTTCCTGGTTCAGTTTCCTGCTGGCCGTTGGGGTCTTGAGCTCTAGGCCAAACGGCGAGCACAACCCAAGCAGGCTCGCAACAGGCTTGCCCTGATCACAAACCGGCCATCAGGATGCGATGACTTCTATGGGCCTGCAGGGGTCATGCCCTGACTGGGTGAGGTTTCAGGCTCAATAGCATTCCAGGCATTGACGATGTTCAATTTGACTGTCGGATTCTTCTCCTTGGCATACGCCTCCTTGATGGTTGCCATCGCAGGTTTGGCGGATTTTTCACCCATTTGCAGCAGGACATAGGCTGCCATCTCACGCACCTTGGCGTCCTTGTCTGAGGTGAGTACCTCGAGGATGGCGTCCAGGGCTGGAGCGGCATTGTCACGGCCATCACCCAGCTCTATCAGTGCATTGAGGCGCTCCTCGCTGCGATTGCTTTGCAGTTGCTCCATCAGGGTGACCACATCGATTTCCTTCGATATGGCCTTGACCGAGTCGTCACCACAACCCGTGGTCAGCAGAACCAGGCAAATGACGCCTGTAAGGGTGGTGAGAGCTTGCTGAATAATCCTCCGAAATGGGGTGTTTTTCATGCCCACGATCTTGTCTTATGAATCGCAGGGATTCAATCAAAAGCATGATCTCGGTGGGTCGGGCTGCATCAGAATTAATAGGAGCCTGTGATGAGCCCAGCCATGGGATGTGGCTGCCTGGACCCTGGCTTTTGCTGTAGGCAGACCTAGTAGTTGTTTATTTGCTTATAACATTTTTATGACGATGAAAGAAGCTTCTATAACTCCCGAGGATCAGCTTGATATTGCTGTTCCTGTAGAAAAGGAGGGCAAGTAAGATGTCAGACGATAACAAAAA
>JALRAZ010000140.1 GCA_023257935.1 Verrucomicrobiota bacterium | reverse complement strand
AGCACGATAAGGGCCAACTTGGCCTTGGTGGGCAGAGTGAGATTGGCGTAAAGGTCGTCCAGTTTGGTCATATGCGTGTTCAGCGTTCTAAAGATGATGGGTGAAGGGCGTGGGCTCGGAGGCTCTTTCCAGAGCCACCGGATTCACCTGCTATCCACCCGGCAGGCACGGATATTGGAATCTGGGATTGGCTAGGTCAATGGGATATTCACTCCATTGACTGGTCGACGCTTGATTACTTTGATTGAGAGGATACTGCTGCTCATTCACTGGACGGATTGAATCAATCCTGTTTCCCCATCAGGCATGCTTATCCTATCCCCGGCAGAGCGCCCCATCATCGCTGCACCGAGAGGCGAATGCTGGGTAATCACGGTGACCTCAAAACCAGAAACCCCGATAGTTTGTCCCCCTCCCTGTCGTAGAAGTAGAAAGTGTTCGCACTGCCCCCTGAGCTCAACGCTCACCAATGCCCCTATCCCAACGGGATGCCGTTCAAAGGAGCGCGCCTCCAAAGCACGCAATTCATCCAACTGAAGGGCCAGCTCCTTGAATTGCCTGGCGTGCCCTCTGGCTAGATAAGAAGCCTCCAAACCATTGGTATCCCATTTGGTCTCCGCCCTGGATTGCTCATCGGTCGCACCGGCAGCAGCTTGCCGATTAGCCTGATGATGCCTTCTCAGTAAGGCTTCCATTTCAACCTGGAGCTGGTTCAACAGAGTCGATTTATCCATCATTTCTTCTTTGCTTGCCTAGGATGTTTAGGCCTGTCAATCGGATTGATGGCTGAGGATAGCAGGCGGACAAGCCCGACATACATGATCACTGTGTTTATCGACCATGCCCAGCAAAACACAAGGTGTTCGGCTTGACGGGGTCGACCATGAACCTAAACTGAGGCGGGTCGCAACTTTGAGGCGAAACCCGTGTTCATTGCTTAAAGAGCTCTATGCCACAATTTTCATTCAAAGCGCGCAAGCGCAGCGGCGAACTCGTCCAGGGTGTACTCGAGGGAGCTGACCGATCTGCCGTGCTGTCGGAGATCGAGCGTCAGGGAATGCTACCCATCTCTCTGGAGGCTGCCCGAAGCAGATCCGCCAAAGCGGCATCCAAAACGCCCTCCAAGCTCTCGCGCAATGCCAACAACTCCAACACGGCCTCACCACCTTTGCTCAGGGAATGGTTTGGTAAACAACGCAAACCAAAACTCCAGGAATTGGCCACCTACACCCAGCAGCTGGCCAACCTACTCCGCTCAGGGATGCCATTGACAGTGGCACTCAACAGCATGAGTCATCTGGAGGCCAAGGGGATCCCTCAGGATGTCAGCACTCAGCTCAGGCAGGATGTCATGGAAGGCAAGGCACTTTCCGACGCGATGTCCAAACAACCTCACATTTTCACCGATCTTTACATCAACATGATTCGGGCTGGTGAGCAAAGTGGGGCCCTGGAGGAAGTGCTACACCGACTGGCAGCTCATTTTGAGCGTTTTGCAGAGGTTCGCCAGAAATTTGTCTCCGCCATGATCTACCCAATCATCGTGGGAACGGTGGGTGTCGGCATCATTGGCCTGTTCATGACGGTCATCCTGCCTAAATTCACACAAATTTTTACCGACATGAAGGTACCTTTGCCCGCATCGACGCAGGCCTTGATTTCCATCAGTCGGGTCTCGGCAACCTATTGGTGGCTTGCGCCACTAGTCGGGGTGGTCGGATCGATCCTCTATCAACGATTCCGCTCCAACCCGGCTGGTCGCCGGACGCTTGACCGGTGGAAGCTGACCATGCCAATCATCGGCAAAGTCTTTAAGCTGAATTTGTTCAGTCAGTTTGCCCGCACTTTGGCGACCTTGCTCAAAAACGGAGTCCCGGTGCTTACTGCATTGAAAATCTCCGAAAAGGTGATCCCAAATGTCATCCTGGCTGAAGCTATCGCCAAGACGCGTGAAGATGTCACCGATGGTAAGACGATTTCCCAGCCACTGGCTCGCAGCCAAGTTTTCCCTCAGCTGATGATTGACCTCATCAAAATCGGAGAGGAGACGGGTGATGTTCCAGGTTCACTGCAGAGCGTGGCTGAAACTTATGAAGATCAGCTGACCATAGCTCTGCGCGTCATGACCAACCTGGTTGAACCAGCCATGATCATCCTCATGGCAATTGGTGTCGGAGGTCTCTTGTTCAGCATCCTTTCAGCCATGTTTCAGATCACTTCCTCGATCGGGAATCGATGAAGCCGCATTTCAAAGTATCTCAACGTGGTTTCACGTTGATCGAAATCATGCTCGTGACCGGCATGATGCTGCTGATGCTTGGCTGGGGTGTCCCCAACATGATGCGAGCACTTGAAAAGCACGGAATTGCCAAGGCATCGATGGATGTCATGGATGGATGCAGGCAAGCTAGGGCTTTGGCTATCCTCAAAGGTAAAGTCAGCGAATTGGTCATCACATCCTATGAGGATGGGTATGCTTTGCATGTGAGGCTGGCTCAGTCTCCTCGACTACTCAATGAAAACACGGGCAGCTTGCCTGATTCATTTTTCGAGCCTCCAGAAGCCCTTGACACCGGTAAGAAGAAATCCAGAAGTAGCTTCGCTGAGCTGGATGGATTCAAACGCACCCTGGGAGGTGACATCGCCATAGAAACACTGGATGTCAATTTCAACAACATGCTTGAAGGCCAAATCAACGAAGCCAGTGTGCGCTTTTTTCCCAACGGCACGTGCGATGAGTTCACCACAACCCTACTGCTCAATGAGGACCGGCGCATTGTTTCAGTCGACGCCATCACTGGCCTACCAAGCGTGGTGGACCCAAGCAATTTAGACTGGTAGGGAAAATGATGGCAATCGCAGGCAAAAAAGTTCCCCTTGACTCAGGTCGCAACCAGAGTGGCTTCAGTCTCCTGGAGGTCATGATCGCCATTGGCATTTTCTTTACCTCTGTTTTTGTCATCTTGGAGCTGACGAGTCAGCATTTACGCACCGCTCGCATTCTCCAAACCATGGATGTTGACCGAAGCAGCTTGCCCGCCCTGCTCTCCATGACCAATTACCTGGAACTCGGCCCCCTGCCGATCGACATCAAGATAGCCTACGAGGACAGCCACCCTGGGGTGACGGTTGATGGCATGATCGAAGAAGCAGGAACCAACGGCCTCTACAGGGTGGACTACAGCATTCACTGGATAGCCGAAAACAATGTTCGGCAGACACGCAACAGCATCCTGCTGTGGCGCCCTCAGGGGCTTGGGGGAGCCGTTAGCCCATGAATCCGGTCAAAACAAACTCGGGTCTAAAGGGGTTTACCCTGATTGAAATCATGGTAGCCATCGGTGTACTAGGAGGCTTAATGGTAGCCATTTTTGCTTCTTGGCAAGCCATCATGAAAAGTTCTCAAATCGGCATCACCGCCTCAGTAGAAGCTCATCGCAATCGAATTGCCGTACGGGCTATCAATGACGCGCTCGCTTCGGCTGTGATGCATGAACTTAACCTTCCCTATTACGCTTTCGTGACCGACACAAGCGGGGATTTCAGCGCCTTCAGTCTGGTTTCCCACCTCCCCGAATCCTTCCCGGGAAGTGGCCTCTTTCACGATCAACCCGTACGCAGGGTCACCTTCAGCGTGGAACCAACTAACTCGGTCAATCAACTCATCCTGCGACAAAATCCCATCCTCGCCCCCCTGGAGCAGGGCCAGGAGCCCTATCCGCTCATCCTTGCCAAGCAGGTAGGGCAATTCAAACTGGAGTTTTTTGATATGCGAGCAGGCGAATGGCTCCCCGATTGGATCAACACAAATCAGCTTCCCGCCATGGTTCGATTCAACCTGGGTTTCACCCGCCCAGACTCCAAGGAGGTGGATGAAGGCAGAATCATAGAGCGTATCGTTCACATCCCCGGCCAGACCGTGCAGGCAGCCTGGCAACGACCTGTGGTTCCAGCAGGCATGGCCAACCCCAACGGACTGCCCACTGCCCCAAACTCAGGACGCTGAAGCCCAGGCTCATGAACACCTTTGCAACAAAAAGCACGGCACGGAACAGGAGGAACTCCGGCATTGCATTGGTTATGGTCATGGTGGTGGTTTTGGCCATGGGAATCATGGCAGCCCATTTTAGTTTCTCCATGAAAATCGAAACCCAACTGGCAATGAATACCACTCGCGACCCGGATATGGAGTGGATGGGACGATCAGGAGTGGAACTAGCCAAATATGTTTTGGCAGAAAAAAATCGTATTCCTGTGGAGAACCAATTTGACGCGCTGAGCCAATTCTGGGCTGGTGGCGTCTATGGCACCAATGAAGTGCTGGCGGGGATGTCACTAGAAAACATAGCACTGGGGGATGGAACCATCAGCGTGCGAATTGAGGATGCTGAAAGTCGCTTCAACATCAATGTCCATGGGCCAGAAATCATCAACCAAGCACTGATGTATATGGGGATTGATACGTTTCAGTCCTCGGTCATCCTCGATTCACTCCTGGACTGGGTCGACCCGGATACCGATATTCGAGTCAACGGGGCCGATGAAGAATCTTACCTGGCCGAACCCAACCTGCCTTTCCCTCCTTACTTGGTCAAAAATGGTCCTCTGGACGATATTTCCGAACTGCTTCTGATCAGGGGAATTACCCCACCTATATACTATGGCTCTGGGAGCAGCTCGCTTCCAACTGGCCAGATGCCTATCGATGGGGGCTTCGGCAATTTCGGCCTGATCGATCTATTTAACACCCTTGGAGATTTTCAGATCAACATCAACACCGCCTCGAGGGATGTCATTCAGATGCTTCCAGGCATGGATCCAAATCTTGCCTGGGAGATCACCATGACGCGTGCAGGGCTCGATGGCATGGACGGCACCGAGGATGATATGCCTTTCATGCGCCTGACTGACCTCATGAACGTACCGGGCATGACCCCTGATGTCATGTCTTTGATGAGGCGTTATGTGAGCAATCGTAGCAACACGTTTGAAGTCTATGTGACCGCCCGTATCGATCTCTACGAGAGGGTTTACAGAGCTGTGCTCATCCGCGTCAACCCCACCAGTTTTGCCACCATCAATATGCGTTGGCAGTAGTCAAATTCATGGGCGGGTTTTCAAGACAATCCCAGGCTAAGAGGTCTACCGCTCAGTTGACTTTTGTCACAGCCAATCACACTGGCGTTGGCAAGACCCTCCTTAGTTGCCTGGTCCTGAGCTATTTGCGCTCCAAAGGGGTTCAAGCCGCAGCTCTCAAACCTTTCTGCTCTGGAAGCAGATCGGATGTGCGTCACCTGATGCGCCACATGGATCGCCACCTAGACCGGGACACCATCAATCCTTGGTATAACCCACTGCCCGTTGCTCCCGGAGCTTGGAAAGACCCTCGATCACGCCAAGAGGTCATCACCCACATCGATCACATACAAGCTCGCCCTGACATCCAACACCTTATCATCGAAGGAGCAGGTGGGCTGCTCTCACCCTTGGGAAATCATTACCATCTGGGGGACCTCATCAGCCACTATCAACCAAGGGTAATCCTTGTGCTGACCCAACAGCTTGGGGTCATTAACCAGACGCTGGTCCACACACATTGGCTCAGTCAACTGCCCTGCCCCATCAAACCTCACTTGGTTTTCATGCAGCCCCGCCGAACCGATCCCTCTTTTGAATCCAACCTGGAGGTTATCAGTCGCTGGCTTCCTGATTACCCAACCACATGCCTGCCTTATCTTGGACCAAAGGCCATGGACCCTAACCGGATCCAAGAACATACCACCAAGCTCGCAGCTAAACTGTCCGAACTCTTTCCCATCTGATAGGGCTTGCCTGAGCCTTCAGGCACTCTCAAAATGATCGAACTAAAACTTTCTCCTGCTATGATCCTCATTTTATTACGACAGGCCCTGTGTGGTTTCCTACTGGCAGCCTATGCCTACAAGGTTCAGGCTCAGACTACGGCTTCCTGGATTTGGCATGCCGAGGATGAGGCGCAACAGGCACCCAATGACCCTAGGTATTTCCGTTGCCAATTCGAGTCGGACACTAGCCCAGAAAAACTTATCCTGGAACTCTCGGCAGACAATCAAGCGACGGTCTATTTAAATGGCCAACAAATCGGTCAATGTCGCGATTGGCAACGCCCCCTGATGAAGGAAGTCGGCTCTTTCATGGTGAAAGGAACCAATATCCTTGCCGTACGGGCTAACAATGAGGGAGGCATGGCTGGCCTGGTCGCCCGCATGACATTCAAATCAGGCAACAAGGTTTCAACCCTGGTTGTGTCGGATCAGTTTTGGAGGAGTAGTCAGCAAATTGAGGCAAATTGGATGACCCAGGGTTTCGATGACTCACATTGGAAGCCAGTTGCTTTAATTGGCCCGGTTGGGACAGCCCCTTGGGGAGACATCTTCAACCCTCCAAGCTCCACGTCCGCTGAGGATCTGGAAGTGATCACAGGATTCGCAGTCGAGCATCTGCTCTCGGCAGATCGATCGCAAGGATCATGGATTGCCATGACTTTTGATGCAAAAGGTCGCCTGATCGTTTCACCTCAATCAGACAATGATCCCATGCTACGCATCAGCCAGCAACCCGACGGGCAATGGGCTGTTGAGCCCTTCGCCACGAGCCGGGTCCGACATGCCATGGGGCTGCTGCACGCTCACCAAAGTCTCTACATCAGCGGACACGGGCCTGAGGGAACGGGCCTATACCGTTGGGTCGATCGCAATGAGGATGACAAATGGACTGATGATGAATCGATGTTGCTCAAGCCTATCCGCGGCGAAGGCGAGCACGGCTATCATGGACTACGCCTTGGCCCCGATAACCTGATCTACATGATGAACGGTAATCACACCCAGATCATAGAGGGCATCGCCGGGTCGTCCCCACATCAACATTACGGAGAAGATCATTTACTGCCCCGACAGTGGGATGCAAATGGTCATGCTACAGGGATCATGGCCCCAGGAGGCTATGTGGCCAGAACGGACGCCGAGGGCAAAGATTGGGAATTAATCATGGGAGGTTTTCGAAACGCCTATGATTTCGATTTTAATACGGACGGAGAACTCTTCACCTTTGACAGTGATATGGAATGGGATTGGGGAACACCCTGGTATCGGCCGACTCGAGTCATTCACGGTGTCAGCGGTGGGGAATACGGATGGCGCTCAGGAACAAGCAAGTGGCCAAGCACCTATCCTGACAGCTTGCCTGCCACCCTGGATATTGGCATCGGCTCGCCCACCGGCGTTTGCTTTGGCACGGGCGCAGCCTTTCCAGAACGCTACCAACGAGCCCTTTATATCATGGACTGGTCCTACGGACGCATCCTGGCTGTGCACATGGAACCATGGGGAGCCAGCTACCGAGCCGCCAAGGAAACATTTATCAAGGGGCGTCCATTGAATGTCTCGGACATGGAAATCGGACCTGATGGATGCCTTTATTTTATTGTGGGTGGCCGCGGCACGCAGTCCGGCCTATACCGGGTGCGGTATGTGGGTTCAGAAGCGACCCAACCCGTCACGGTCCCTTCTTCAAAAGACCTAGACTCACGCATGTTGAGGCGCTCGCTGGAATCCTATCACGGCAAAGTCCACCCCATGGCTGTTGATCAAGCCTGGCCACATCTGCGAAGCCGTGATCAGTGGATACGTCACGCTGCCCGTATCGCCATCGAAAGCCAACCTTTGGAAAAGTGGCAGGATCGAGCACTGGCTGAAACACACCTGCGAGGAGGCCTCACCGCCTTGATGGCATTGGCTCGCACAGGCGGCGATGCCCACCGGGCCACTCTGCATCAAAGACTGAGAGAACTGGCAGATAAGTTAACCCAGCCCCAGGATCGCTTGCTGCATGCCCGCGTCTTGCAATTGGCTATCATCCGCCTAGGCCGCCCCGATGAAAAAGATTGGCAGCTTTGGACTCAATCCATCAACGAAACCTACCCATCTAGTCACACACCCCTGAATCGCGAATTAGCTCAATTGGCTGCCTATTTCAATATACCTGGTTCTCTTGAGGTGGGTCTGCAGTTGATGGCAGATGCCAAGCATCAGGAAGAACAGTTACACTATCTCTTCACGATGCGGCATCAAATCAAAGACGGGAATCTGGACCAACTCAGGCGATATTTCAGCTGGTTCAATCAAAGCCAGGAAAGCAGACAGCAACCGCCTAACATGATCCAATGGTTTTTCGAGGCTGATCGCTCCATCACCAATGGGGCCAGCTACAGCAAATTCCTTGAGCGCATTCGTGAGGAAGCTTTGGTGGGCATCGGGCCTAGGGAACAGAAGGCACTATCCGACATCCTGGAAGGAGGCAAAGTGCGTGAAGCCAACCAGCAACCTAACCCCATACTCCAGCGAAGTGCTTTCACGGCATGGAGCCTTGAGGCCATCAAGCCACATCTTGACGGGGTGAATCAGGGACGCCAATACGAGCAGGGCAAGTTGGCCTATGAGGCCGCTCAATGCGGAACGTGTCATCGTTTTGGGGATGCAGGTGGAGCGGTCGGCCCTGACCTGACCGCCGTCGGCAGCCGATTCACCCCAAGCGATGTATTGGATTCTATCCTTCACCCATCCAAGGTTTTATCCGAGCAATATGCCTACGAAACATTTGTCCTCGAGGATGAGGAATCCATCACCGGACGCGTGATGAGTGAGGACAAGGACCAAATCATGGTGCAACAAAACCCCTACGCATCGGATATCACTGCCCTCAGCAAATCAAAGCTCATCCGACGCAGCCCCTCTCTGGTTTCCCCCATGCCTGAGGGACTCATAGACATCCTCAAGCTTGAGGAAGTCCTGGATCTGCTCGCTTATCTCAATAGCGGTGGCAACGCCGATCATGAAGCGTTCAAACCATGAATAAACCGGTATCGGTCGAGAAATATCTTGTCTCACATCATGAAAGCACGCAGTTTGAAGATAGCTTATCACTGCGCGATGAGCGACGACCCCATTTCTTCGACTCATGAGTGATCTTAAAAACGTCATCGAGGCCAACTTTCGTGAATATCGTAATCAGCTCAGATCTATTGGTTGGATCGTGCTTGCCTCCATCATCCTGATTTCAGCTTTCACCACCATTTACACGGTTCAGGCAGAAATGCAGGGGGTGGTCCTTCGATTTGGCAAATTCATCAAAACCGTCGACCCTGGGCTCCGTTTCAAGATCCCCTTTGGTGTCGACCAGGTTCTGATGGTCCCTGTCAGACGACAGCTCAAGCAGGAATTTGGCTTTGGTTCCCAAGGTGCCACCAACCCGACCCAGACCTCTTACCCTCGAGAGTGGGATCAGGAAAAGAACATGGTTACCGGCGACTTGAACGCTGCCTCAGTGGAATGGATTGTTCAGTATCGCATCAACGATCCCCGACAATTTCTTTTCAACGTCAGAGAGCCAGGCAACACCCTGCGGGCAGTATCCGAGTCAGTCATGAGAGAGGTGGTTGGCGATCGCACAGTCGATGAGGTCATCACCATTGGGCGTCAAGAAATCGAAGTTGTCGTGCTCCAGCGACTCCAGGAATTGGCCAATAAATACGAAATGGGATTGAGCATCGACCAGGTTCAGCTTAAGGACGTTAATCCCCCACAGCCCGTGAGATCCTCCTTCAACGAAGTCAACCAGGCTCAGCAGGAACGAGTCAAGCTGGTCAATCAGGCCAACCAAGAATACAACAAGGTCGTGCCCCTGGCACGCGGTGAGGCTGATCAAAAGATTCAAGCAGCCGAGGGCTATGCACTCAAGCGGATCAATGAGGCTCAAGGTGATGCCACACGTTTCAAAGCGCTGTTTGCCGAGTATGAGAAAGCACCCGAGGTCACACGTCGCCGCATGCACCTTGAAACCATGAAAAACGTTCTCCCAAATATGGGTCGCAAAATCGTCATGGATGAGGAAGCCAAGCAAATCCTTCCCTTGCTCCAGTTGACCAACGAACCCCGATAATCCCTGACCCTATCCATCATGCAAAAAGCTCTTTCCTCGCTCTCTGGTTTGGTCGGAATCCTGGTATTGTTTGTCGTCCTGAACAGTGCTTACACCATTCACGAAACCGAGCAGGCCATCATCACTCAATTTGGCAAACCCCAGGGTGAGCCCGTTACCACGGCGGGCCTGCACTTCAAGATTCCATTCGTTCAACAAGTCAACCCGATTGAGAGCCGCATTCTCGCTTGGGATGGGCAGCCCAATGAGATGCCAACCAAGGACAAAACCTATATCGAGGTGGATACCTTCGCACGCTGGCGCATTATGGATGCCAAACAATATTTTCTGCGGCTCAGAGATGAACGTAGCGCTCAATCACGTTTGGATGACATCCTGGGTAGTGAAACCCGCAACGCCATCGCCAAGCACGAGTTAATCGAAATTGTTCGAACCACCAAAGATCGCCAACCCGCCATTGATGAACTCCTCATCGCAGAGTCCAGCAACCTGGGTCAATTGTATCCTATCACCAAAGGGCGAGCCCTCATCGAGCAGGAGATCTTTGAGCAAGCTGAGGGCAAATTGATCGATTTCGGCATCGAATTGCTTGATATCCGATTCAAACGCATCAACTACAACGAAACGGTTCGCCAAGAGATCTATGCTCGTATGATTAGTGAACGCCAGCAAATTGCCGAACGCTTCCGTTCGGAAGGAGCCGGAGAAGCGGCTCGTATTATTGGCAAAAAGGAGCGAGATCTTCAGGAAATCGAATCCAAGGCCTACAAAACCATTCAGGAAATTCAGGGACAGGCCGATGCCGAAGCGACCCAGATTTATGCCGAGGCTTATAATCAATCGCCCGCGTCTGCTGCATTCTATGAATTCCAAAAGACTCTGGAAACCTACGAAAGCGTGATCAGTTCGGACACCACCATGATCCTCACCACTGAGAGCGAGCTTTACCGCTATCTGAAATCGGCATCGCTCGAAAAGCAACAAACGCCCTGATTGATTGGCCTGAGGCTAAGCATCCACCTTCCCACTGACTCGCTCATTGAATGCCTTCATGAGCTGGCAGGTCAGCTCCCCGGGTGCTTGCCCCCCCACCTTAAGTCCATCCAAATGGCTCACAGGCCAGATCTCGACCGTCGTGCCCGTCAGAAACAACTCGTCAGCCTTCCGAAGCTCCTCGAGGGTCACAGCATCCTCCAACACCGACATTCCCCTGCTCCGTGCCAATTGGACCACCACCTGCCGGGTGATCCCATTAAGGATCCAATGATCTGGGGGGTGGGTACGTAGGACACCATCGATGACTGCAAATACATTGGTGTGAGATCCTTCTGTGACCCGACCGTCACGATGGAGAATGGCCTCTACACTCCCTGTTTCTTGAGCCTTCTGGGCAGCCATGACCGCACCCAGAAGTGAAATCGACTTGATGTCGCAATCCAACCATCGTCTGTCATCCACTGATGTGGACCGAGCCATGGCCCGATTCATAAGATCCGGTCTGGGAAGAGGACTGAGAAAGCCAAACGTGGAGGGAGCCACGGGAGGATTTGGAAAAAAATGCTTTCGGGGGGCAACGCCTCGAGAGGTTTGCAGGTAGAGCATGCCATCCATCAGCTGATCTGACTGTTGAGCCATCAAGGCATCTAACACCACCTTGAGTCTTGGATACTCTTGCAATAGCCCGATGCGTTGGGCACTTCGATCAAAACGTTCTTGGTGAGCCTCTAATTCAAAAGCCATCCCTTGATAGATGCGAACCACTTCATAAATCCCATCACCCAGGAGAAAACCTCGATCCAATGGATTCACCTTTGCCTGTTCCTGAGGTACAACCTCTCCATTCCAATACACGTTCATGAGGATAACCTTTTCCCGAAAATCATGGCATGACATCGAGTTGCATTCAATCCAATCGAGTCCCTAACTACAGGTGTCAAGTCGACTCAAGCCCTCAACACAAAGTTGACCTGCAAGCCTAGTATGCCTTAAGAAGGGCTCATGAATCCACTCATTGGCAGGCTCTCCGGCTTATCCCAAGGATCCACAGCCATGCCTCAACAGACCAGGCGTGCGTGGATAAAAGGCCTTTTAATTTCGTCAACTGGGGCCTCGATGCTAATGCCTGGGAACCTATTGCAGGCCGCCGTTTCGCACGGTTTCCGGCTTGATCTGACCGTATGGAAGCTTGGTATTCCCGGCAGTCAGGACGAGGCGATCAAATGGGCCAGTCAACATGGTTTCGAATCCGTCGGCGCGCACACCCTTGAAATCGCGAGGTGGTCAGATGGTGACTTTGAGGCTACAGCTCAACGCCTTCAGGAGGCCAGCTTGGTATGGGGCACGTCAAACATGCCGGTTGCCTTCCGTGGGGACGAGGAGGCTTTCAAAGATGGCATGGCCAAATTGCCAGCCACCGCAGCCGCTTTGGCTCGAGCTGGGCTCAAGAGTTGCATCACCTACATCATGCCTTGTCACGACTCTTTGACCTATCTGGAAAACTTCAAGCTTCACCGTCAGCGCCTCGGTGAAATCGCAAAAGTTTTGGCCGACCACGGCCTTGCACTAGGCATGGAATACGTAGGAACTCAGTCACTACGCAATCGCCGACGCTTCCCATTCATTCACACCCTCAGGGAGAGTTTAGAACTGATTCATGCCATGGCCATCCCACAGGTTGGGCTAGTCCTGGATTCATGGCATTGGCACAATGCCGGTGATATCGCTCAAGATCTGCGGCTTCTCAAACCCTCACAGGTGATCAGTGTCGAACTCAATGATGCCCAAACTGATGTCGCTCGGGAAGATCTGCAAGATGGAAGCAGGGAGCTACCTGTGGCAACGGGTGTTATCGACACAGGCCGTTTCCTGAATACTTTGGCAGCCATGGGAGTCAAGGCTCCCCTGATGGCGGAGCCCTTCAATCAACCCTTTAGAAACATGCCACGTGAGCAAGGCATCAAAACGCTGCGACAAGCACTCGGCAAGGCAGTTGGCCTGATTGAGGGCTAAGCAATAAAGGATACGATGGACATCCTGGCACTATTCCACTGGTCGACACTGATTCCCTGGTTATTGGGCATGACCTTTGGTATTTTTGTCGGGGCCACCCCTGGGCTCACCGCCACCATGGCTGTGGCCTTGATTGTACCACTGAGCTACTACTTGCCAGCTAGCGCGGGATTGGCAATGATCATTGGAGTCAGCTTCACCGCCATTTTTGCTGGTGATATCCCAGCCACATACTTACGTATCCCTGGCACCCCTGCTTCAGCAGCTGCCACCCTGGACGGTTATCAGATGGCCCGCCAAGGCAGAGGCTACCGAGCCCTTCTGATTGATCTCTGGTGCTCAAGTCTTGGAGGCCTGATTGGAGTCGTTCTGCTCATAATTTCCGCACCGCAGTTGGCACGTTTAGCGCTCAAATTTAGTTCCTTTGAATATTGCTGGCTTGCCCTTTTTGGCTTGAGCATGAGTGCGGTGGTCAGCGCAGGCAATACCTTCAATGGGCTGATGGCAGCAGCTCTTGGCATGTTACTTTCCACCATCGGCCTTGATATTGTCAGCGGGGCTCAGCGATTCACCTATGGCCATACCGGACTCATGGATGGCATTCAATTCATCCCTGTGATGATTGGTCTCTTCGGCCTCTCCGAAGTCATGCGTCACCTATGGCACTTTGGAGAGCAGCCTCATGGCAACACCACTGCCCCATCCGAAAACGGCAAAACAGGCTCAAGTGAAGGTCTTTTCAGAACCCTATGGAGCCAAAAGAGACTGATCGGACAATCCTCTCTGCTCGGCACACTTATCGGAGCACTCCCCGGAGCGGGGGCTGATATCGCAGCATGGGGATCCTATGGCCTAGCCAATAAAACCTCCAAAAATCCCGAAGCATTTGGCAAGGGAAGCGATGAAGGGGTTGTGGCGCCCACCAGTGCCAACAACGCAGCGGTAGCTGGGGCTTGGATCCCGGCTCTGGTGTTTGGGATTCCAGGGGATGCGGTTACCGCCATTGTCCTTGGTGCCTTGATGGTCTATGATATCAAACCGGGCCCTATGGTCCTGGAACAAAGCGGAGAACAGGTGAAAACCATTTTTGCCATCGCTCTGATCACTCAGTTGTGGCTCATCCCAGCAGGCTGGATCGGCATTCGCTCCTTCGATAAGCTCCTACGCCTCCCAAAACGGGGTATCCTGACTGCCGTGGTTTTGTTTTCAATCGTGGGAGCTTACTCACTGCAGAACAGCCTTTTTGATGTCGGGATCATGCTTGTCTTTGGTTGTTTTGGCTTTTTGCTCGAAAGACTTGCCATCCCACTACCGCCGCTGATCCTTGGACTCATCCTCGGCCCCATGGTGGAGAAGAATCTCAGAACAGGGCTCATCAAGACCCAAGGCGATTGGCTTCCATTCCTCACCCGCCCTTTCTGCCTGAGCATGGCATGCCTTATGGCTTTCATCCTGGTTGGCCCGAGGCTTTACCAGTGGTTTAAAGCAAGGAAAGCCGTGAAAGCCTGATGGCTAGGACGTCCGGATACCATATGAAGCATGGCAAAAAAAGCCCTGAAATCATGAACCCTCATGGCTGCTAACCCTCCCACGAAGGGATTTGAGGGCGCCACGACGTCTTTTGCTTTCGATGAATCGACGTTTCAGAGGTTGAGGTCTCGTAGCTTGCTGTCGTCGCCGTCGTTCTCGTTCATGCAGAAGCCGCTGCTGCCTCGCCTTTTGATGCCCCTCAATCAAGGCATTCAGTCGTTGACGGGCCAGGCGACGATTGGCTTGCTGTGATCTCTCACTTTGAGCATGAACCTGCAAGCCTGTGGGAATGTGAATAAGTGTGACACGGGTTGAGACCTTGTTGACCCGCTGACCTCCAGGACCGCTGGCACGACTGAACCTTTCGATAATCGTTTTTTCGTCAATCGGCATAACCGCTATGGGGACTTAGCCAAGACTCTCGACTCAAGCAGCAAGCGATCCAAGTTGGAGTCAAGCGAGAAGCCAACGATGCAGCGAGGTAGCCCCCTGATCAAAGAGGCCTCCCCTGTAGCCAGTGGCTGGTATTCAGCCTGCGGTGATCATTCAGAGGCTATTGCTCTGAAGCAGCGTCCTCTTCATGCAACCCAGCATGCTTGAACTGATGCTGGTGAGTCTCAATGGACTCAATGCGATAGCGCCTTTTCTGGCCATCTTGCTCCATATCAACTTCCTCACCCACTGACTTGCCTATCAGATGTTTCGCAAAGGGCGACAGGTAACTGATGATACCCGATTCAGGATCCGAGTCCCAGGCCCCAAGTATGGTGAAATTCTCATTCTTGTTTTGGCTTAGCTCATTGACGCGGACAAGGGTGCCAGGATTGACTGTCGCCGTATTCACTTCAGCGAAATCGGTTCCGCGAGCTCGTGTGAGGTCCAATTCTAGCTCGGCTTTGCGCTTCATCAGAATTTTCTGCATCTCCTTGGCTGCCTTGTATTCGTGATTTTCTCGCAAGTCACCATAACTACGCGCTACGGCGATTTCCTTTGAGTTTTCCGGAATCTTCTTTTGGACCAGTTCTGTGTATTCGCCACGACGCCTGAGTAGACTGTCCCAAGAAACCAGCAGTCCCCTGTCCTCGGAAGTCGTCGCCTCACCCGAAATAAGGGCTTGGATGGCAGGGTAGATCTTGACGATGCGCCCAAGTAGAGAACGCTTGTCCATATCATCAAAGCAGGATGAAAATTGCAGGGCTCGGGTCAAATCCTTGACCACCTCAAGATCTGCCTTGGCGATGAGCTCGGGCAGCAGATCCAAGTCACCCATGATGAAATCGTTCAACCGGCTGGTTCGCTTTTCGTTGAACTGATCTCGCTCCATAGCCGTAATCATGGCTCGAAAAACCTCCGGTCCGTAGACATCAGCGCGGTCGTCCGATCGCGATTTACCCAACCAGAGCATCAGCTCACTGCTGGCTTGATGTTGATTGACTAACTTCTTGATGGTTTCCCAGATCAACTCCTGCTGACCAGCATCCTCAAAGAGTTGAACCACATCACCAGCGAGCTTCATTTGCGATTGATTGAGCAATTCAATCAAATCGTTTTCCCAACTTTCTGGATGATGAGACTTATAGGAATTCAGAGCAGGCTTGTTACGGGTCGCAGGGAGTGCGTCCATGAAGGCTGGAAGGTCGCTGACCATGTCCCAAACGGCTTGGTCTTCTATTTGCCCCTCTGCTGGCTCAACCCGGAGGGCCTTGCGCATGTCATTGCGAGCAAAAATGGCGTCCAGGACCAGTTCAGGCTGGTTTTTCAGGTAGTTGGGGATTTCATGGTCCAGCAAGCTCATGGCAAGCTGGTAGGCCTCAGTCACATTTTCGAGGTCATCCTGGCTTTTCAGAATTTCTGAGGCGACCACCAACTTGGCCTTCAGACCCCTGGCTTCCTGCATGTCGCCCAACAGGCGAGCCTGAAGGGAAACCACCTCTTCATTGAATTCAATGGGCTCGGACTTTTTGACCGGAACCCTGAAATGACCATCTTTTTTGATTTCTTTGCGGACTGCTTCCCACCATTTTCGCCAGTCATCACCGATGACATCCGGCACCAGCGCTTCCTGAATCTGCGCGGCGGTGGCGCTACCTCCATGGCTCTTGAGCACCAATTTAATCAGATCAACATGATTGACCGCGGCCATTTCCTGTAGGCCCTGAAGATCAGTGGCGACTTTGACAAGGACATGGTCCTTGGCCAAAGGCGTGAGGGTCTTGGCCGCAAAACCTAAGTCCATGGAGTGACCTTCTCGGTCAGGAAAATCGATGAGGAATCTTAGAAGCACCGTGTCAACGGTCGTGATCTTACCCAATCCCCATGTCCTGTGCGTGCAATAACCACTCTCGGTCAATTGCTCCAGAGCATCCAAGTCCTTAGCCCTAACTTTCCCTTCTGAGGCCAACTTTTCAAATTCCTCTCTCATAATCCTCGTAAATAGCTCGCGTGAAACGTCGAAGGATCATTATTACTGAGCCGTGGATCAAAAACCAAGACAAATTGCCGCAGGAATCCTCTTCGAATGGGATGCAGGCCTAGGTTTTGCCGAGAACCTACTTCGCAAGCATATCTCCAGATCACGACTAAGCAGCGCTGATCGCCGCATGGTTCAGGAAATCGTCTATGGGGTCATCCGAAACATGGCGCTACTGGATGCCTGGATTGACTCCACGGCAAGGCAGCCCCCAGGGAACACTCGAAGTCGTTCCCTTCTCAGGCTTGGATTCTATCAACTCGGGCTCATGGATCGCATCCCAGATCACGCCGCCGTGCATGAGACGGTCGCTGCGGCGAGACGGTTCGGCCTTCACTCCCAAGCGGGGTTCATCAATGCTCTCTTGCGCCGCTTCGTCAGAGAAAAAGTCATGTTCATGGATCAATGGGAAGCTTGGAAGCGGGATCAACCAGCCATTGGTTATTCACACCCCGCCTGGCTGATCGAGAAGTGGCAAAATCAATGGTCCGACGCTGCCACCCGCACGCTCTGCCAATGGAATCAAAGCCCACCACCGGTCTATGCTCGCTGGAACCCAATGGGAGGTAGCTTGAACGACCTTTTGGAACAGTGGAAAAAAGAAGACCTCAGCTTTGAGGAAGCATCTTTTCCATGGAGCGATGCCCACTCTATTTTTGCGATCAAAAACATAAGCGGTTCCCTGGCCGAGACGGAGAGCTTTTTGCAAGGCCGTTTCTACGTTCAGGACCCGAGCACCTTACTTGCCGTCTCGTTGCTTGGTCCCGTTACTGAAGATTGCCTGCTCGATGCCTTCGTGGCCGGCGTCCGCAGCGGCTTCGCGATGCTTCCCGCGTCGGTGGCTTCCGCCACCAGCCGAGATGGCGCGACGCTGACCGCTCAGCCCGATGGCTCCGTGCTCGCGAGCGGCACGAACCCGAAGTCG
>JALRAZ010000094.1 GCA_023257935.1 Verrucomicrobiota bacterium | reverse complement strand
CACTTGGGAGGGTAGCGGGGTGCTGGAAACCGCCACATCAGTGCTCGGTCCATGGAAGGCAGTCGATGGTGCCTCCAGCGGCTACACTGCTCAAACGACGCAATCTGAAGCCTACTACCGAGTTCGGTAATCTTTTTGCCTGGTTGGATTGACATCATTACCCGTGGACCCTTTTGCATGGGGTTCACGGGTTCCTTTTAATGCCTATTTGTTTAATTTCTTTTGATACGATGAATCGATACCTCCTCTTCACCGTCCTGAGTGGTCTCTTTTATTTCCCATTTTCTGGATCGGCTGCTGAGCCCGTTCTCAAAGTGGCTTGCATTGGAGACAGCATCACCCAAGGCATAGGATATGGTAAATTTACCTACCCTTCCAGATTGGGGTATCTTCTGGGGGCTGATTACGAAGTTCGAAACTATGGCCTTTCAGGCACGACACTGCTCAAGAAAGGAGATTTGCCATATTGGAATTTCCCGATTTATCAGGAAAGCCTTTCATGGGAACCCGATGTGGTGGTCATCAAACTCGGCACCAACGATTGCAAGTCCTTTAATTGGCGGTACGGGGAGCAATATGTGCCAGATTTTGAAGAATTCATCGCCAGTTACAAGGCGCTTGCCAGCCAGCCCAGGATTATCCTCGCTACGCCATGCCCTATCTTTGGAAATGGTGTTGCACCGTTCAGTTCGACTGTGGTTGCCAATGAAATTGCTCCCGCAGTTCGCGATTTGGCGAGTCGTTTTGAACTTGATTTGATTGACTACCACGAGCGCATGGCAGACTTGGCAATCATGTTTCCAGACAAAGTCCATCCTAATACCAAAGGGACAAGTGTGATGGCGGCCCTTGCCTTTGAGGTGATCACCCGAACGGACTCTCAATTGCCAATACCAAGCCTTCGGATCGTCCCAACAGAGGTTTACTTAGCTGACATAACATGGCCAAGCAATACAGGTGATTACGTCCTCCAGGAGCTCAACTTTCTTTCCGAGGCACCGGAGAGATGGCAGGTGAGCCCCTTGATAGCAGAGAACGATGGGACTAACCTCCGCATCGAAGTCAAGCTTCGTAGCCCGCAAAAATTTTACCGTCTTTGGAAGCCCTGACCTAACTTATCTTCAAGTGTCCACAAAAAGGGCGCAACACCCTGAGGGGTGAGCTTTGGCTTCATTGACTGTTCGAACTTCCTGAGCCTGTGTTTCCCTTGATGGTGACTTAAGGCATCGAGAGCACTCCATCGTGGATGTAGTGGCATAACCAATCAGTCCAAAAGATAGCTGAGTGATTCGATTCTCATTCGACCCTCTTGCAGGATGGGGATGGCGGATTCATTTGATGGAACCAGAAAAAGGCGCTCTCGTGATTCAGTTTCAGTTTTTTTGGTTCGTTGGCCACAGCATGGAGGGGCGAACCAATTCATCAGCAAGTTGGTAAACGCCTCATATTGAGAATCAATGCGATATCTCTTTTAGGTGCATTCAGTCGAATGGTGGCTTTTAAGGCGGAAAAGAATGATGGAATCTTGGATCGGTTCACTCGGGTGTCCAACATGCTGGTAGATCTGAAACAGTTCATGCCAGACATCAAACAAGGCTATCAAAGGTTGTTGGGAATTTCCCTCCAGATCTTAGTGGCTGAAGTCGCGCTTCAAAGCGGTCTTGTCTCAGGGATAAACCTGATCCTGGCGCACTTAGGTTCTTTTGGCCATTCGGAACTTGAGTTAGGGTAGCTCCTCGGATGATTCAAGCTCAGATGCCATGAGCCAATATACTGCCATGATTAGCCTAACCCTTAGTGATGCCACCATAAAGCGGCCGGTCTTCCGCGCCATGAGCTTTGTTATCCTGATCCTTTTTCAAACTTTGCATATGGCTTGGTCTCAAGATTCAAGCCAAGTTGCCCGCCCCAACCCGCCAGCTGGCTATCATTACGCGGTGATGGCCAGTAGCCACTATCAAATGCCTACCGCACTGGATGGCGGGGGAAAGGTGAGTCTCTTTCAGACCGGTCTCAATGCTTCTTTAGGCTATCAAACACCCTCCTCGAACCGTGTGGCTCTGAGTGTGGGTTATCAGGAGCGCGGCTATGACTTCGATGGTGTCAGCCTATTGGCTGGAGCAAGCCCATGGGAAGGTATTCACTTCTTAAGCATTTCCTTGCCAACGAGCCTACAGCTCGCGCCTGAGTGGAAAGCGCTGATGATTCCCACCCTGCGCACCATGGTTGAAGACTTGGGGGATACCGAACAAAACCTAACTGGCGGAGGTATTGTAGGTGTTTCCTATCAAATAAACCCAAAACTCAAGTTAGGTCCCGGCTTGGGAGTGCTCAGTCAGCTTGAAGATTCGATCAGTGTTTTTCCGGTTATCTTGGTCGACTGGACGATTTCCGATCATTGGCGGCTGAGCACGGGGCGGGCAGCCGTCTATGCGCATGGGAAGGGGCATCATAGCATATCCTTCTTTTGATTTGTTCATTATCGAAGCAACGCATAGTCGCCAAAATTCCGGATTGGGGTCATTGTCGCTGTCTCCCAGCAACTCAATGAAAACACCTCTACTGTCTGTTAAACGAACGACAGGAAAGCGGTCAACA
>JALRAZ010000077.1 GCA_023257935.1 Verrucomicrobiota bacterium | reverse complement strand
GATTCAGACTCTTAGTTCCAAGCTCTAGGCCCCTAAATTAGGTGAGCCCCTTGAAGACAATGCTACCCTTTGAGCGGCTTGCTTGAGAAGTGGCAGTGAAAGAAGTAAGCCTGAAGGGACATCCACTCAAATTGGGTGTGTAAAAACCAAATTGCCCTCGGGTTGCTCCATCAACTTGATGCTGCAACCCGCGGGGTGACTGGCTAGGCCTCATCAATTCCTACAAGCCCAGCAACAGCTTGCAAAGGGCAGCTTTATTGGTTACCAAATTTTTTCGATTCTTCACTGAGCCGCAAATAATTGCCAAGGATAATAAGTCTTCCATGCGAACTACGATCAAAGATATTGCGAAGGCTGCTGGCGTGGCTCACACAACGGTTTCTCGCGCTTTGAATCGAGATCCAGTAATCAGTGCTAAAACAACCAAGCGCATCCAGGCCTTGGCTCGCGATATGGGTTATGTCCCAAACGTCGTGGCGAGAAACTTCCGAAGCAATCGAACAAAGGCCATAGGAATGGTCCTGACGACCATCACCGACCCGTTTTTGTCACGCATTGTCGAGGGGGTTGAGCAGGCTGCCTACGATGCTGGATACAGTTTGTTTGTCAGCACCTCACACGAGGATCCGAAACGTGAAATGGCAATC
The DNA here is from genome assembly GCA_023257935.1 of Verrucomicrobiota bacterium. Taxonomy (GTDB): domain Bacteria; phylum Verrucomicrobiota; class Verrucomicrobiia; order Limisphaerales; family AAA164-E04; genus UBA7971. The sequence continues at coordinate 1,125 of JALRAZ010000077.1, read as the reverse complement.
ATTAGAGAATTGAGTCAACGTCGGGTTGATGCCCTGATCATCGCCTCCATGTGGGTTAGCTCTGTCTATGGCGGCGAGTTAAAACGGATTCGGATTCCAACTGTGTTGATCAATCATGCCATGGAAGCTCACAATATTCGCTATGTGACCATTGATGATTGCAAGAGCGCGCTCGAGGCCACGAATTACCTCATCGAGTTGGGCCATACTAGGATTGGTTTCGTGAAATCTTCAGATCGTCCTTCTGGATATGTTAATAATCGACTCGTTGGCTGGGAGCGAGCGCTCAAAGCGGCTGGGCTACCTCATGATGACCAGTTGGTGGTTTCACCAGAAGGCCACAATGACTTTGAGCGTGGCAGAGGTGCCCTCCAGGCAGTCATGGATTCAAAAGTGACTGCAATTTTTTGCTACAACGACCTGATTGCCCTCGGATTACTGAAAGCTTGTCATGACCATGGCGTTCGAGTGCCCACGGATTTGAGCGTGATGGGCTTTGATGGCCTGGAACAAGCTCAACAGATCGCGCCAACCCTCACGACCATGAGTCAACCTCAGGCCTACATGGGGCAGCTGGCCACCAAGATGGCATTGAATCTGGTGCAGGGCCGGGAAAAAGTCGAAAGTATCGAAATACCCACTCAGTTGATCGCTAGGGAGTCCACCCGCAAGCTTTAATTCTTAGTCTGAGCTCCAGTCGTTGCCTACTTTTGCCCTTGACACACAAAATTTATAGCAATAGTGAATTGAGTTCATTCATGCACACGTGTACACCAAGTTTCAGATTTCTGTGCACACGTGTGCTTTGCCATCCAAGTTAATAGCGACATGAATAATTCGAAACCAATCCACTCACTCCTCCTAGCGGCGCTGTCTCTCGCATTACCGGCTAAACTAGCCGCGGAGGTTCCTCCTGCAATTGTGAATGCTGTGCCTGAGTCAGGTGAGTACGAACTCATTTATCAGCTCGAGATTCCCGAAATAGCTCCCGATGCTGATTGGGTTGCTGAGATCCCATACGATGTCGATGCGACGAGCACCAGCTCGACCAAAATCTTCGACCGTGTGGCTTATGTCATGGAGTTGGACAATGAGTGGGTATGGGTCTCGTTCAATACCATCGCT
>JALRAZ010000031.1 GCA_023257935.1 Verrucomicrobiota bacterium | reverse complement strand
TTTCTGTGGCCCATTGCTCCCACTTTTCAACCATACCGCGCAAACGTTCTGGGTGAGTCTTAGCTAGATCATGCATCTCGGTTCGATCCTTCTCCATGTCATAGAGCTCCCAAGGGCCCTTTCGAGCCCACGCAATCTTCCACTTTCCCTCTCGCATGGCGCGATTGCCCTCGTGCTCCCAGAAAACCGGGTCCTTGTGAACAGGCCCCTTCTCACCCAGTAACAATGGCAAGAGTGATTGACCGGCATGAGGCTGCAGGGTTTCTCCCTGGCGCTGCTGGGGATATTCCCCTTGCGCCATGTCGAGAAAGGTCGGCATGAAGTCGGGCAAATAGCCCATCTCTCGCACCCATTCTCCGCGCAGCTGCCAGGGAATCCCAGCTGGCCAATGGGCAATCATCGGGGTGGACATGCCTCCTTCGTGCACAAAGTGCTTGTAGTAACGAAAGGGAGTATTGGACGCATTGGCCCAAGCCTGCCCACAGCGGGGGCCATCCGTACCTTGGCTTGTAAGAGGGTCGCGTGTGGATTCCTCTGACCCGCTACCCAGGATGCCACCCTCCTGACAGGCCCCATTGTCTGACATGAAAAAGATGGCGGTATTTTCGTAAAGATTCTGTGCCTTCAGAAATGCCACCAGGCGCCCGATGTTCTGATCCACCGAATCGATGCATGCGGCGTAGGCGGCCATACGCAGATCCAGAAGATGGCGCGTCTGCTCATCCAAGCTGTCCCAGGCGGGACCTTCATGGGGAGCTGCTTCCCACGAAGGGTTGATCAAGCCTATGGAACGCTGCCGCTCGAGCCTCTCCTGCATGATGGCATGCCAGCCTTTGCGATAAGTGCCTTCATACTTGGCCAGATCGTTGGTTTTGGCATGCAGGGGCCAATGGGGCGCATTGTAGGCCAGATAAAGGAAGAAAGGGTTTTCCTTCTCCGTCCTAGCCTCCCGAATGAAGCGCATGGCCATGTCGGTGAAGGCATCGGTGGTGTAAAAGCCTGGCCATGGGTCAACCGGTTCATTCATGAAAGTCAACCCGCGAGGAGGTTGTGGATTCATGAAGTGGGAAGCTCCAGAGATAATCCCGAAATACTTATCAAAGCCCCGCTGCAGCGGCCAGTTTTCGGTGTCATGATACCCCAGGTGCCATTTACCCGTCATCAAGGTGTGATAACCACTTGCCTTGAGCACCTCGGCCAAAGTGGTGCATTGCTTGTTGAGGTAGCCTTGGTAAGGCTGATTGGGCATGGGGCTCGGGGCTTCAGGGGTTTCGGTCATGTGCCCGATCCCTGCCTGGTGCGGGTGCAGCCCTGTCATGAGGCTGGCTCGCGTGGGACAACATCGGCCCGTGTTGTAAAACTGAGTGAAACGTAGCCCTCCTTGCGCTAGCGCATCCAAGTGCGGGGTCTGAACTTCACCGCCATAACAACCGATGTCGGAATACCCCATATCATCCACCAGGATCACAATGATATTGGGCCGCTGCCCCTCATCGGCGTGGATGCTCTGCACGAAAGCATAGCAAGACAAAATCATGCTGCACGCCCATGAGGTCATCCACTCAAGAGTTTTGGAGCGCTGTTGCTGAAAGGACATCGAATAAGTCATGGCTTGCGGTAGACAGGGGGTTGCCAATTGGCCGGTAGACGCCCTTGCGGCTTGACACCCAATGAGCCCTCGGCAATCGGATGATCTGCTGCTTCCAGCAAGGGAAGATCATCCGGGAGATGGCGGATACGAAAGTCTTGGTATTCGATGGTCATCGCGGGCCCCACATGCACCTGCACGGCCAAAACCCCTTCCAGCGAACGCCCTTTCGGGTCCAAGTCAATCAGGTCAGCGGTAGGATGACCATCAATCCAATGACGATGGTGATTGCCTTCCACAAGCACTCGGTAATCATGCCACTGGCCTGCTTCGAAGGTTCTGACTGGCATGTGCCCGACAATCCATGAGTGACCTTGCGGATCAACGATGACCTTTTCTCCGGTGTGAGCCAGGATGCGGCGCCCTCGCTCCTCATAAAGCATGCCGTTGTATTCAGGGCGATCAGCCACCACATCACATTGATAGCCTGACACCACATCCAGTCCAATTTCAGGGCGTGAAAGACCTCGGTATTGAATCCCACTGTTTCCTCCGGGGCTGACCCGCACTTTCACGCGAAGGTCGAAATTGCGGATGGTGGACCCCTTCCAGGTCAGGAACTGATTCATCTTGAGAGTGCCATCGGCTATCCCTGTCAGCACCCCATCCTTGACCGACCAGAGCTCAGGATCACCTGACCATTGGCCAAGCCCATTTCGAGGCAGCAACGAGACAAAACCACTTTCATCTGGACGAGTGCTAACCGCCGCGCTTGCCTCAGGATGGGGAGCGGTGGATGCCTGAAAAGCGCCCTCTAAGGGATGGAGAGCTCCTCCGAGTTCGGCCACGCGATCATC
>JALRAZ010000513.1 GCA_023257935.1 Verrucomicrobiota bacterium | reverse complement strand
ATGCTTGCAACATTAGAAACTGATGACTCAATCGATGGTGGTGACGGTACTGATACCGTAACCGTTCTTGGTGATGGTGTTACATCGGCAGCAGACGGCGACATTACGGTTTCGAATGTTGAGAATCTTGAAATCGATTCTGATACTAACGCGGATAATCTTGATTTTGATGTGTTCTCTGATGCATCAACGTTTGACAGAGTTATCGTTACATCGACAGCTGATGCTGACCAAGAGTATCGGGATTGTGGGGCGGCCGGATGAGCCCCAGCTGGGAAATGCCACCCTTCAACCCGGAGATAGCCTGGTTTTTTGCACCGATGGGCTCAGTGATGCACTTCCGGATTACCGCATCGCAGCCACCCTGAATCAGCCACCGCCTAGTCTAGCGGGCCTCAATCCAGTGGAGCGCCTGATCAAGGAGGCCTTGGATGGCTCAGGCCGAGATAACATGACTGGAATTGTTGTTCAGTGTCTCCCTTGAACTGGCTCGCAGACAGGTTTCCAGATGATTCTCAGCTGAAGCATTTTGACCTGATTGGCTAAGAATTAGCAGTGTGATTAAAATGAGCCACCTCAAATCTTCCCAAGACCCTTCTGATCGAAGCCTCATTCCAGCTACTTGATGACCGACAGCTGACCCCCTTGCTGCGAGTTTTTTCCATTGCCAACCCCCTCAGCCGAGGCGTTAAGTTCGTCCCATGATCAATCGCACGCGGATCCGAGATGCCCTGAAGGCCACTGAACCCATGGAATCGGTCACAGTCATGGGATGGGTCCGGACCCGACGAGATGCCAAAGACTTTTCCTTTGTCGACCTCAATGATGGGAGTTGCTTGAGCGGCTTGCAGGTGATTCTACCGGGGGACCTGCCTGATTATGATCGATGGATTGGTGAGATCACCACTGGGGCTTCGCTGCAAGTCCAGGGCCACCTTGTTGCCTCCCAGGGTAAGGGGCAGCGCTGGGAATTACAGGCTTCTGCGGTGCAGCTCATGGGGCGTTCCGATGCGTCCTATCCTTTACAGAAAAAGCGACACTCGCCAGAATTCATGCGAGAGATGGCGCATTTGCGACCTCGATCCAATCTCTTTGGCAGTGTTTTCAGAGTCCGCAGTCGTCTGGCGCAAGCCGTTCACCGTTTCTTTTCCGAGCGCGATTTTTTCTACATCCATACCCCCATTATCACCGCCAGTGACTGTGAGGGGGCTGGCGAACTTTTCCGTGTGACCACTCTGGATCCTTCGCGTGGAGGGGATCCTACGAAGGATTTCTTTGGTAAACCCAGTTACCTGACTGTGAGTGGTCAGCTCGCAGCCGAGACTTTTGCCTGTGCCCTATCCAATGTCTATACCTTTGGCCCGACCTTCAGGGCAGAGAATTCCAACACCTCCCGTCACGCCAGTGAGTTCTGGATGATTGAACCTGAGATGGCCTTCTGCGATCTAGGTGGGGACATGGACTTGGCTGAGGCTTTTGTTAAGTATTTGATCCAAGACACGCTCGATCAGTCTGCTGAGGAGATGGCCTTCTTTGACGCCTTCGTGGACAAGGGGCTGTTGGAACGACTGCGCTGGATCCTCGAACGCCCCTTCGAACGGGTTGCCTACACCCAGGCCGTTGACATCCTGCTGCAGTCTGGGCAGCGATTTGAGTACCCTGTCCAGCATGGGCTCAACCTGCAGTCTGAGCACGAGCGCTTCCTTACCGAATCTCACTTTAAGGGCCCTATTACCGTTTACGACTATCCTAAGGCGATCAAGCCATTCTACATGCGGGCCAATGATGACGGTCAAACGGTGGCTGCGATGGATGTGCTCGTGCCAGGGATCGGTGAGATCGTGGGGGGGAGCCAGAGAGAGGAGAGGTTAGAGGTGCTTGAGTCGCAGCTGCGAGCTCACGACCTCAGCCTTGAAGACTACAGCTGGTATCTGGACTTGCGACGCTATGGGTCGGTCCCCCACAGTGGCTTTGGCATGGGGTTTGAACGCATGTTGATGTTCCTCACCGGGGTCACCAACATCCGGGATGTGATTCCCTTTGCTCGTACGCCCGGGCATGCCTCATTTTAGGCTTCACGCTGGCAGGGCCATGCCAAGCGTGGCACGGCCCTCTTGGTCAAAGCACAACCCACCATCACGGCACTGAGAGCGACTGCCCGTTGTGCTGGCTGTTGAGCCCAAGCAGGAAGGGGGCGGCTCGCTTGGCCCAATTCGTGGCCTCTTCATAGCTATTGGCTGCAGCCCCAAAACAGCTTTCAAGCATGGCGGTATGAATCACGCCGGGATTGAGTGGGACGGCTGCCATGCCTTCTGGAAGCTCCTGTGCGAGGGCTTGGGTCAGCCCTTCGATGGCCCATTTGGTCGCGCAGTAAGGCGCCACCTCAGGGCTGGTGGAGCGACCCCATCCAGAGCTCAGGTTAACGATCACCCCTCGGCGTTGTTGAACCATGGCTGGCAAGGCATGCCGGAGCACATTTTGGACGCCCTTGATATTGATATCGATCACCTGATCAAAGGTCGGCGCATCGATCTCCCACAAAGGCGCATTGGGGTTGATCACAGCCGCATTGTTGATGAGCAGCTCTGGGGCCCCAGCTTGTTGAATGACCGATTCAACCCAAGCAGCCACTGCTTGGTCATCTCGCACATCCACTGACTGAAGGCTCACACGCTCGGAGCTTTCCCCAGCTAGGCTATCCAGCGCTTGGGAACTTCGGCCGCAACCGAATACCCGATGCCCGTCGGCATCAAAATAATTCACCAGAGCCCTTCCCAGCCCCCGACTGACACCTGTAATGAGAATAAGACGACTCATTGGTCTGCTTGCTTGCGACGTTCCTTCAGTTCTCTCCAAGTGGTGAGGATGATGCCCTCCTCCTGAATAGTTTTTCTGACTCCCTGGTTCAGGAGTGCTTGGAGGTCGCCTTTGCGTGAGGCGCTGGAGCCAGTAATCAAGGGGAAGATGTCGGAGGGTTCAGAAGCGTGAAAGAGAATCTCGGTGATCCCAGGTTTGAGCCCCTTGAGCAAGTCAATCAGCCTTGCTGCTTTTTCATCTGCTGGCCATCCGTAGCTGCCTGTGTGCAAATCATCAATCACAGGAAGGCCTGCTTGCCAGATTTTTTCGATCCAGGGTTTGAGTTGTCTCACAGCCTCCCCATTCTCCTGGCGTGCATGGGTTAGATGCCCTCCAGCTACCAGAATGGGAATTTCATGCTCGATTCCTACCCGCGCGTATCGTTCGAAATAATCAGGGTGGGCGAACAAAGTTCCCATGTGACTATCAAGGTGAGTGATGGGAATGCCTAGGTTGAGGGCTCTCTTCAATTGAGCTCTGATTTCAATTTCAATTTCGTCGGCGCTGGCACTGGCCAATACCTGTGGCACGCTCGACCACAGGCAACCTTCGTAATCCACCAGGCCCGGGACTTGTGATTGACCTGCCAGCGGTCCCCAACGGTAAGGTTTCCATTCCGAAGTCAAAGTAAGGTGCAGGCCGCTATCAACGCTGGGATGGTCTTTCAGGTATTGAGCAATTTCCGACACCCAGGGACAGGGCATCATCACGGCCCAGGAGTTGGCGACCCCTTCTTCGATGGATGCGATAGCACCACGGTTCGAGCTGTGAGACATCCCGACATCATCCACGTGAAGGATCACCACAACGGCATCTTCTGCCCAGCCCAGCCTTTCTGCAAAGCTAGCGGCATGCGAGGGCATGAGCCAGGAAAGGATCGTCGCTACCACGAGGGAGCGAGTGAGGCTATCACGGTGGCTTATCGAAATCTGCCAGCCTCTTAGATGGGTATCTGGGCACATGCGAGGGATTCTAATGCGTGCGACTCCCTAATTCCAGTTCCATTGAAGGGGTTCGAGAGATCGCCCCAATCGGACATTGACTTTTGGGCGTTCTGTGAGATCTTTAGTTTTCGTCAGTTGAACGTTCTTCAACTGCACGTCTCTGACACGCCTTAAGGCGCGTCTCTTCTCTTTTTCCCTGAACACATGCACGTGGGCAAGGTCGGAGAATTCCCCGGCGTCGTATACCCCACCCGGCTGCAGCCGGTCGTGGGTACCGGGGACTATCATGGTCCAGATGCCCTCGTAGTCCAGCCGCTCCAATTGGTAGAT
>JALRAZ010000499.1 GCA_023257935.1 Verrucomicrobiota bacterium | reverse complement strand
GTAATAATAAATCAATTAAGTCGACACCAAAAAATATGAGGGAAATGTATCCAGAACTTTTTGAAAAAAAAGAAAAAACAATTAAAAAGGAAAAAGTTAAAAGGATTTATGTATGAAAGTGGCCTGAATCAACCTGGACGTGCAGGCTTCGATCCTTGGCGGGTTGAAAGAGGAATCCGTCCCCTGAATCCAGGGCTTGGCAATGGGTTTGGAAGTGGGCATCGGCTCCATCCGAGCGTTGGGTCTGCTGATGGAAGTTGCGATCTTCTAGGTCCAATCGCAGAGTCAGCTGGAGGCGGCAACCAGCTGGGAGATCCTGCCCTTCGGAGAGTCGCTGGTTTTTTCTGATGCGCTCGAAGCGAGCGACCAAGGTGTTGGCGCCCTCCAGCAGATTAAGGGTCATTTCTACCTCCACGGAGCGGCCACTTCCGGCCGGAATGTAGAAGCGCCACCTGGCCGGGGCTTTGGCTGAGAAGTCGACCAAGGCTGCCTGGTCCAGCGGGGTGATGAATCCATCGGCGTTGGCCCACAGGCGTAAACGCTTGATCATCACGTGGCGATCAACCGGAAGGTTTGGGTGCAGATTAGCCCCCAGCAGGCAGTCGTATTTGGAATCGATCTGACTGGGGTCAGCATGCACGCGTGCCATGGCGCCTCGGCCGTTGGTCAGCAGGGCCATGCAGTCGGGCCCATTCCCAAAGCCAGGCTGGCGGTGGTCGCAAACCAACCAAGTGCTTTTAATAGCGTTGGTTTCCCTGCCAAAAAGATCAAGTTGAACCAAGAGCTCTCCGGGAATGGCGTTGAGGATGGCAACGACGTGATCCCCACCTGCAGGCACCGAGTCATGACGGGTGACCGAGGACTCAGAATCGGATTTCAGGGTAAGGCGGAAAGGATGGCGCTCGCGAACGACAACCCAGTGCCCTCGTGGCACCACCAGGATACGCGGGCGGTCGGAGGAAGACCATGCTATGACAGGAGGCCAGCTTGCCATAGTGGAATCCGCCTCGCCGTCTTGATTGGTGAGATGATTTAACCAGCCCTCGAGGTCGCTATCGATATCCCTGGCTAAATCCTTCCAGTCTACCCAAGGGGTGTGTTCGGTTCCATGGATCTGCGAGAGACAGGCCAGCCCCATCGCAGCTCTGGCACGAGCGTCGCGGTAACGATGCCCTTCAAGCCCATCATCTTGTTTTGCGGAGGTGACATCCTCCAGGCAGCAGACCTGTCCAGGAGCCAGTTCAAGGATCCATGAGGCTTGGTTTTGGGTCCACTGGACCAGGCTTCCTCCCTGCATCCAGTCGAAGCTTGGTGGCTGGGAGATTTTTGGAACCTCAGAGACCTTCAGAGTGATCTGCTGGGATTGCGCCACATCGGTGTTGATCAGAATCCATAGACTACGATCCCCATTCTGGCTCACGCGATGGAATAGGCATGTTTGGGCGTTGGGCTGAGGACTGAGTTTTAGGGAGGCTCCATCAAAGAAGCAGGGATGGTGATTGAGCAGACGACCCAAGCGCCCCATCGTGTGAACGATGTTTTCCTCCGCCCCCCAATTAAGTCCCGTACATTCATGGACAATGATTTTTTCGGCAGCCAGCCATTCGACGCCACAGGTAAAACCGAAGGCTCCCTGCACACTGGTTAGCGCGCATAGTTGATTGCGCAGGAGTGACCAAATCTTCCCTTTGGCTGCTAGCCTTGAGTTGTCGTGGGTTTCACTGTAGTGAACCAAGGTGCCAACCCGGGGGCTTTGATGAAGGCAATGTTCAAGGTAGGCCTGCACTGAAGGGCCTTCATATTCCTGAAAAAGCTCAGAATAGGCCCATTGCATCCCACCCTCTGTGAGTAGCCTTTCGGTGGCTTCCCAGGCCCCACCCAGGCCTTCGAGTAGAAACAGGGTGTCGGGGAAGGATTCTCTGACCCGAGCGATGATGTATTGCCAGGCTGCCAGGGGTACCATGTAGCCAGCATCGCAACGGAACCCATCGACTCCGCGTTCGCACCATGTCAGGAAAACGCTAGCCAGATAGTCCCAGGTTTCTGGCTGGTCATGCTTTAGTTCTACTAAATCTCCCCAAATATTCCCCCAGGCCCCTGGGCTGATGAAGGTCCCGTCACCCTCGCGGGCATACCATTCGGGATGGTTTTCGTGAATGTTGGAGCCCCAGCCAGTGTGATTGGCAACCAGATCAATAATCACTCGTGCTGAGCGGGCATGGATGGCCCGGGTCAGTTCCATGAATTGATCGATAGCTGTGGTCCGTTGGTCAAACGTTACCAGAGCAGGATCCACCGCCTCTAGATTTTGGGCGGCGTAGGGACTGCCAAATCGGCCAAACCGGGCGTAGGTGGTTGGGGTCGGGTTGATCGGTAACAGGTGAATGATGCGGCATCCCAGGGTATCAATGATGTGTGGGAGTTGCTCGATGAGGTCCCGAATTTTTCCTGAAGGCGGGATGACGGCGAAGCCATCGGCATCGAGGGTCGCGAGTTCAGGTCGCTCGCGTTGAGACCGCGTTTCGGATCGATGTCGATGTGCCCCAAAGAGTCGAATCCAGGCACAGTAGATGGTATTGCCGCTCCGGGTGGCGTTGGGGTGGACGGCAATGCCCCCATTGGGACCATCGGGCCACTGCTGGGTGCCATGGGCATCGGTGAGGTAAGCCTTGTATTCGAAAAAGCCAACCTCATTGAGCGGCAGATTGATGACCCAGCGATCGGTTTCCCAATTCATGGGGATATCCTGCCAAGAGAATAAAGCGATGGCATTTTGTCCCGCCC